>SSHD01000123.1 GCA_008017255.1 Acinetobacter sp. | reverse complement strand
GCAGCATCGGTAACACAAAATGCGGGAAATACACCGAAGTACCACGTGCTTCAGCTTCTTCATGTAAGGCAGAATCTAGGCGCACATAATGACTGACATCGGCAATAGCAACCACCACCCGATAACCGCCACCAGCACGTTTTTCCGCATAGACAGCGTCGTCAAAGTCACGGGCATCTTCACCGTCAATGGTGACCAAAGGCAACTCACGTAAATCGATACGACCTTTAATGTCTTGTGCCGATGGTTCTTTAAAACTTTCCGCTTCTGCAATCACTGCCTCTGGAAATTCATACGGTAAACCAAATTCTAAAATAGTTTGCGGAATAATAATTTCGGTATCGGCTTTGTCTGCCATCGACTGCACCACGTGACCTGTTGCCAACTCTTCACGTGTCGGGTAGTCGTCAATCGCAACCCGCAGCATATCGCCGACTTTGGCATTGGCATGTTCAACAAGTTGTTTTTCGAGGGTAATGGGTTGGTGTTTATTTGGATTGCTCGGTTGAATAAAATATTCACCTTCATGTTCCGCCACTTGACCAATAATCTGCTTGACTCGACGTTGCAGCACTTCGGTAATAAAGCCCATTGGCTTGCCCTTGCGGTCGGTCGAAGTTTGGCGCACTTTGACTCGGTCGCCATTAAACACCAAACGTAATTCACGTTCCGGCAACAGCATATCATCGTGCCCTGCAATACTGGCAGTACCTAAACCTTTACTGTTGATATAAATGGTAGCTTCATGGCTCGGTTGATCGGTCGCCGCTTGGAATTTATAGCCATCTTTCATCAGTTGACCATCACGCACCATAGCACTGAGGCGGTGATTGAGTGCTTCGATACTTTTTTGATCGACCAGTTGAAAATGTTCGACCAGTTCAGGATGCGACTGGGCTGTTTGTAATTGTTCTATTGTGGTTAAAATTAAATTTCTGCTCGGAATAGGATTGTCGTAACGTTCAGCTTCTGCTTTGGCTTCGGGATCGATCCATTTATTAATCATATCGTTTCAGTTCACATCGGACAGATGATAGTAGCATAAGCCATTGCAACTTTGACCACACGTCAAAATTTGCAAGATTCTGTTTATGCTGTAGCTCTGTATATAAAGAAGAGCGTTCTATATTAGCAAGTACAGAGGGAAAAAATGTTGAAAAAATTAGCGAATTGTTTAAAAAATATTTGATTGATTCAAAAAACCCGAAAAAAAGGACATCATCGCTTGTGTAAAGCGGTTTTAGTTTGTATTATTGCGCTCGTGTTACGGTGAGATGGGTGAGTGGCTGAAACCACATCCCTGCTAAGGATGCGTACGGGTAACTGTACCGAGGGTTCGAATCCCTCTCTCACCGCCATATTATTAATGCGCTCATAGCTCAGCTGGATAGAGCACTTGGCTACGAACTAAGGGGTCGGGAGTTCGAATCTCTCTGAGCGCACCAAGTTAATATTGCAACAGTAACAACACAAAGTAATGCGCCCATAGCTCAGCTGGATAGAGCACTTGGCTACGAACTAAGGGGTCGGGAGTTCGAATCTCTCTGGGCGCACCAACTTAAAAAGAACCGCTGATGGCGGTTTTTTTGTGCCTGAAATTTAGGGCTTAAAGTAAAAATGGCTAAGGACATACTGACCTTAACCCTCTTATTTTTATAAAAAGTTACTTCGCGCTTAATGCCGTACCGTCAAACGTCACGCCGTCCCAACCGTGTTGCATAAATTGGCGAATGTTTTGATGATCGGTTGCATCTGGTGTTGTCAAAACCGCAGCATAATGCTCGGCAAATAAACTTAAGGTATCTGCTTGATTTAAACCTTGTAATTTGGCAAAAGAAAACACTTTGGCGCTGCCTTGGTTTTCGGTTGCGGCATTGCTTTGTGCGCCATTTTTAAAAGCCGTTGGGGTGTGCTGATAATGTGCTTCAATAAATGCCAATACATCGGCAAACTTTGCTGTACCGTCTTTGAGCTGTGCCAATAAGTTTTGCGTCATGTGAAAATCCCAACTGCATAAAATTAATGGCAGCAATCATAACATGATAAATTGGGGATAAGTTTGGCGTTGCCCACAGTTTAATTTCAAGATGGTGTTCGCATAAAATTATGCTATGTTGAGCTGTTAACACTGTATGGTCGTGAGCAAAACCATGTTCATAACGTGCGGTAATTTTTTTGTTCATCAGGACTTGGTCTGACGATGTATTATCCTTTAATTTCTATCGCTTTAGGTTCGGTACTAGGTGCGTGGTTGCGTTGGTTTTTTGGCTTAAAACTCAATCCAATTTTTCCCAATATCCCTTTGGGCACTGTGGTGGTCAATTTGGTCGGTGGTTTTATTATTGGCTTTGCGATTGCCTATTTTGCGCAAAGTTCGCTGAGTCCAAATTATAAATTATTTGTGATAACGGGGTTTTGCGGTGCACTCACGACATTTTCAACTTTTTCTGCGGAAATTATACTGTTATTACAACAGGGTAAGTGGGACTATGCCGTGTTGTCGATTGTGTTGCATGTATTGGGTTCGTTGCTGTGTACCATTTTAGGTATGGGGTTGTATCAGTGGTGGATTGCCACAGCGTAGGGTGGGTGGAGTCGTCAAGTGAATGGTTTTTTAATTACGTTTTACACTACGCAACAGGCTAAGTTCCAAGGTCAGTGGCTCATCGATTGGTTATTGGCAGCAGCTGCACGTTTAGATATACAGGGTGCGACTGTATTGCAGGCATTGCGAAGTGTCGATCATCGTGGGCAGATGCATTCGGCGCATTTTTTTGAGTTGAGCGATCAGCCTGTACAGGTGCAGTTTGCGTTAAGCGCTGCACAAGCCGACAGTTTATTGAACTATATCAATCAACAACAACTGTCGTTGTTTTATGTCAAAGCGCCAGTGGCGTTTGGTTATGTGGGACAAGGGGCGGCGCAGTAGTTTTTTTAGGTATAAAATTAGGTATAAAAAAAGAAGCCTAAGCGGAGGAGATCAAGCCTTAGACTTCCAATATCTTAAGATAAGTGGTGCACCTTAAATGAACATTAAGCTACAGTTGTAATGTGTACATAGGGTATCAAAGCGGTTATAGGTTATTTTGAATAGGTAACAATTCTTCAAACACTTCGCTTAAATTATCATGCACTTTCAAATGAATTAAATTCCAATATTGTCCAGAAATGGTCCGATTGACCATTAAAGTATCTGGCGATGGTTTGAACACATCCCAATATTTTAACGATGCTTTGAGCAACTGCATACCATCGTGATGGGCTGAGTTTTTCGCAAAGTCATATTCGGTATTTAATGGACGCAATAAAATTTCAATCCATTGCAGATACAACTCGTGCGGAAATTTGTCTGTTTCGACAATGGCATGTAAAGCCAGCAACTGCTGTTCAAGTTGTGGGATATTGCTCTGCCGTGCGGCATTGACCAGTGCTTTGAAGTGTTGTGTGATCTCATTCGATAAGGTTTTAACGCTGCCATAATCATAAATGATGACACTGCCATCTGGCCGGAAAGCAAAATTTCCCGGATGCGGGTCGCAATGAAAGCGCTTTAAAAAGAACATTTCCTGCCCTAAAGCACGAATTAAGCGCCGCCCAATTTGGTTGCGGGTTTCAATGGGCCAAGTACTGGCAGTTTCAATCGACTCGCCTTGCTCAAGGCTTAGGGTCAGCACACGGCGTGAACTATAGTCTGGGTAAACAGTTGGAATAATGATTTGCGCATCCAATTTTTCATGGAACGTTTTAAACACGGTTAAATTTTGTGCTTCAATTTCGTAGTTCAATTCAGCAGATAGACTGTCCTGAATTTCGTGAAATAGCTGTTGTTGTAATTTTCGATCTATTTTTAATACGCCCATTAAACGCAGTGCCAAACGCACTTGTTTAAGGTCGCTTTCACAGGCAAGGTCGACCCCTGGATATTGTACTTTCACCACCACCGCTTGCCCATTGGGTAGTACAGCACGATGCACTTGCCCAATCGATGCCGCTGCAAAAGGTTCAGTTTCAAAGGAACTGAAAATGTCTGCTAAGGGTTTGCCGAGTTCTTTTTCCACTTGTTGTTGAATGGCAGTAAAGGGCATGGCAGGGGCTTGGCGTTGCAATTTGGCAATGGCTTTGGCGACTTCGGGCGGGAAAATATCTTTATATTGCGAGGCAATTTGCCCGACTTTCATCACCGCACCTTTCATTTCGCCTAGCGTGTCGGCAATTTGTAGCCCGATGTCTTGGAACAGTTGGCTACGCGCGGCATTTTTTTGCGTTTCGTCGGCGTTAAAATGACGAATCGAGCTGGCAACGCTTTTAGTGGCAATACTTGCGGTCATACCTGCAAGTTTAAAAAAACGCTTACTGGAAGAGCTTGCATGCTTTGCCATCTGTAGTACCTCACAATTTAAAAAACCAAGCGATGCTTAGATCATAGGGGACAATGCAGCCATCGCTTATAGTAAAATGTTAAGTCCTGTAAGTGATGATAGGGCACGCCAAGCTCAGCGGTTATTTCAGCTGAGCCTGCGCTAAACGGTGGTTGTTGCGATACAGTCGTGCAATCAACAGTACACAGGCCAAACTCAGCCCGACAATTAAGCCCAACCAGACCCCAGCAATCCCCCAGTCTGTATAACGAGCCAGATACACGCCGAGTGGAAAAGCAATGATCCAATACGCCATAAAGGTAATCCACATCGGCGCTTGGGTGTCTTGCATACCACGTAGGCAACCTGCCGCACCGACTTGCCATGCATCCATGAGTTGATACGCCATCGCAAACCACAGCAAATACATCGCCATAGGAATGACGGTGCTATCTTGGGTATAAATCGCCACAATATGTGGGCGTGCCAGCGCAATCAGCAGCATGGTTGCCAGTGCAAACAGCGTGGCGCAAATCAGACCGACTTTTTGCACTTGACGCATAGCCGCTACATTTTTTTCGCCATAATACAGCCCAACTCGAATGGTAAGGGCAATTGCCAAAGACAGTGGAATCATAAACAACATCGAGGTCACGGAGATGGCAATTTGATGTGCAGCAATGGCATTTTCGCCCAGAGGGCCAAGCACAATCGCACCGGTACTAAAAATACTAACCTCAAAGAAAATAGCCAAACCAATCGGAAAGCCGAGTTTTAAAATACGTTTGACCCATCGAGGGTTAATTTTTTCCCATGCTGTGAAAATCGGCACCTGTTGATAGGCTTTGGCTTTGGCGATATACAGCGCAAGTACAATCAGCATGATCCACTGTAAAATAGCAGTGGCAAAACCACAGCCAGCACTGCCGAGCGCAGGAATAGGTCCAAAGCCATACATAAACAGATAATTTAGCGGAATTAGCAGCAACAGCGACAGTAGACTAATGACCGTCACTGGGCGTGGATGCCCCAATGCTTCGGAATAACAGCGTAAGGCGGAGTACATCATGACCGCAGGCATACCAAAACCAATCGCATGTAAGAACAAGCTAGCTTTAGGAATTAAACTATCAGGAATACCCAGTAGCGGTAGTAACAATGGCATCAGTTGCAAAATCAACATTGCCACGATGCCGAGTATTAATGCCACCCACAGTGACTGCCGTGCAATAGTTGGAATTTGTTCAGGCGTTCTTGCACCGCGCGCTTCCGCCACCAACGGTGTGGTTGCAATCATTATGCCAGCAAATAGCAGCATAATCGGCATCCATATACCCACACCAATAGCAATGGCAGCAAGGTCGGCAGCCGAGAGATGCCCTGCCATAACCGTATCAATAAAACCGAGCCCTGCTTGTGAAAACTGGGTCAGTAATATCGGTAACATCAAATGGGATAGCTGTTTTAGTTCAAACCGTGTGCTGCTGTGGGACACAAAAATACTCTTTAGATAAAGGGTGAATTAACGCTGTAAGGTCATTAACACACCGCCAAAAATTACCAGTGCACCGAGCAGGCGTTGCCAGTTGATGGCAGTTTTTGCAGTACCGAGTAAACCGAAATGATCCAGTAACATCGAAATCAGCAATTGCCCAAAAACCACCACGCCCGAAAAAGTTAAAAAGCCGAGCTTGGGTGCAGTATAAATGCTCATGCTAATGGCATATACCCCTAAACAGCCGCCGAACCATAAAAACCATGGCATATATGCCAGTTGCGCCATGCTGGGTTTCTCTGCATTTTGCACAAAAACCAACACCACCAGTAGTATGCTGCCGACTAAAAATGACAGCAAAGCTGCTTGCAGAGGAGAGTGCAGGTATTCGCGTAACTGTGAATTAATTGCGGTTTGAAATGCCATTGCCATGCCGACACCCATGGCGAGAGGTAGCAACAACAGCAACTGGCTAGACATTTTCATCATGGTTTGAACTTATTGTTATTGAGCTGACAGTCTAACTGAAACTTACGCTATTGATAAACAATTTGCTGCACCGAACGGGCAACAGGCAACAACTGAGTCGTGTTAAAATAGCGCTGTTCTGTTGTTGAGCGTTTATTTTGAGTCCTTTAAACCCCGCCATTATTCCGCTGTCACTGTATATACACATGCCGTGGTGTGTGAAAAAGTGTCCCTATTGTGATTTTAATTCACATGCAGTACCCGATGGGCAGCTCTCCAGTGATTTAGAGCAGCAATACCTTGCCGCCTTAGTGGCAGATTTTGCAACCCAAATAGAGATGGCGCAAGGTCGGCAGATTCATAGTGTATTTATTGGTGGTGGCACGCCATCGCTTATTTCCGCACAGGGTTATGCATGGTTATTTGCCGAATTAAAAGCACGGCTAAGTTTTCAGCCCGACTGTGAAATTACCCTAGAAGCTAACCCCGGCACGCTAGAACATGAACCTTTTGCCGATTATTTGGTAGCAGGGATTAATCGTTTGTCTATAGGCGTGCAAAGTTTTGACACTGAACATTTACAGCGTTTAGGACGCATTCACAGTGCAGATCATGCGATGGCTGCTATTCGGCAAGCTCGGCAGGCAGGTTTTGCACGTGTCAATGTCGATTTAATGCATGGCTTACCACAGCAAACACTGCAACAGGCCTTAACAGATCTACAATTGGCAGTAGAGCAGGGCGCAACGCATATCAGTTGGTATCAACTGACCATTGAGCCAAATACGGTGTTTTTCCGCACCCAACCGACCTTACCGCAAGATGAATTGTTAGAACAAATTCAAGCACAAGGTGAGGCGTATTTGACTGCGCAAGGCTTTATTCAATATGAAGTGTCGGCATGGCGCAAAGAACAACCCTCAGCGCATAATTTGAACTATTGGCAATTTGGCGATTATTTGGCGATAGGCGCTGGCGCACATGGCAAAGTGACCTATCCAGAGGGAATTTATCGTTTTCAAAAAACTCGCTTACCCAAAGATTATTTGGCCAAAGTACCCGCTGAGCATGCGCAAATGAAACCGATAGACACGGATGAGCTGCCGTTTGAATTTATGATGAATGCGTTGCGTTTAAATGAGGGGGTGGCGGCGGAGTTCTATGCGCAACGTACTGGTTTGGAATTGAATGATTTAAATACAACGCTAACTGCGTTAAGAGCAAAACAATTATTGCTGAACGACTCGACTCGAATTGGCTGTACTGCTCATGGTCATTTGTTTTTAAATTCGGTGTTGGATGAATTTTTATGAGTTTGAGCATTGCTAAAAAATAAAGCCTCTCTTGCTAAATGTAGCAAGAGAGGCTGAAAGTACTTTATTTTTTCAGTTGCCAATCGTAGATTTTTTTCTGATAGGCATACCACAACATCCACAGTCCAATAAAAATCATCGGTAGGCTGAGGAATTGTCCTTTGCTCATCCATGCAATAAACAATTGTCCATTGTCTGGTTCACGGAAAAACTCGACGACAAAGCGCGCCGTACCATAGCCGATCAGAAACACCGCCGACACTGCCATACGTGGGCGAGGTTTTGAGCTAAACCACCATAAAATAATAAATAGCAGCAAGCCTTCGCAAATGGCTTGGTAAATCTGGGATGGATGGCGCACCAAAGCTAATGGGTCGGTGGGGAAAATCATCCCAAACGCATAGCTTGGGTCTTGTACTGGACGACCGTATAATTCACCGCCAATAAAATTACCGATACGACCAAACATTAAACCAGTCGGGGCGCAAGGTGCAATAAAATCAAGGGTTTGAAACCATGTTTTTTGGTAGCGTTTACACCAGAACAGCATGGCAATCATCACGCCTAGAAAGCCGCCATGAAAACTCATGCCACCCGTCCACACTTGAAATAACCACAGTGGATTGTCCAAGAATTTATCAAACTCGTAAAACAGCACATAGCCGAAACGCCCACCCAGTACCACACCGAGCGCGCCATAAAACACCAAGTCCGACACCATGTCGGCAGTCCAGCCGTCACGTTGCTTGGCACGATAAGACGCTAAACCCCAAGCACATAAGAAAGCCAACAAATACATTAGTCCGTACCAATGCACTTTGACAGGTCCTAAGCTTAGCGCTACAGGGTCAATATTTGGGTAACTCAGCATTGCTGTTCCTCAATGTAGAATTTGAAATTTAGTTTTGAGCAGATTGTAGCGGATTAACATGAAAAATGTTGTACATTCAATGTGTAAAGTTGCTGAGAGATATTTATGTGTATTGTGGCTTTGGCATGGCAGGTGTTAGATGAACTGCCGCTATGTTTAATTTCCAATCGGGATGAATTTTACCACCGTCCCAGTGTGGGTTTACATGGTTGGGAAAATAGTCCAATTGTGGCAGGGCAAGACTTGCAGTCTGGCGGTACGTGGATGGGTGTGACTGCCGCAGGCCGTTGGGCAATTGTGACCAATTTCCGCAATGCGCAGGACAAAACGACCTATAGCACTTCACGTGGGCATCTGATTCAAGCCTTTTTAGACAATGACTTAGCCCCCATTCGCTTTGCTAAGCAGCTAGAACAACGGCAACATGACTACGCCGGTTTTAACTTATTTGTGGGCGATAGAACTCAGGCGGTGTATATGAGCAATAGAGGTGAAGCACCACAAGTTTTAGCCAATGGCGTGTATGTGGTATCGAATGGATTGATGTCGGAAGATTGGCAGAAAACTCAACATTTGCGCAAACGTTTCAGCCAAGAGTTGTTGCCGATGTTGCAG
>SSHD01000064.1 GCA_008017255.1 Acinetobacter sp. | reverse complement strand
TGCCCACGACGCACGCCCGACATATTAATCGCAAAGCGTTTCCATAAGCGGTGAATACCAAAGGACATCAGGTCATTCATAATGTCGTATTTGCTGGCAACCGAATGGAACACTTCTGCCACTTTTTGCGCTTTATCATCGCTACTGACCGTTTGATAGCCAAAGTGAGTGGTTTCGCCGACGTTGCCAGTATTTGCGCCACGCGGTAAGTTATATTTTGGGATTGAACCGCTTGGGGTTGAACTTAGGCTTTGTTGTAAAGATTGTTGCTGACCTTGCGGTGTGCCTTGCGGGAGTGGTGAATTCAGGAATGGACTGACTTTGTCTGAACTTGGTGTTGGCTCAACTTCTGGGTTTGTTGTTTGGTTTTGGTTCGACATTGTGTTCTCCTAAACGTTCGCTCTAGTGGCACGAATCCGCATGCATAATGACAGGTTTTATACTTTTTTACAGGCTTTCGCAGATCATTGTGATGAATAATATACAGAAAGACACATGAGCAACAATGATTTAATTTTTCTCATAGGCTAAAAAAATCCTTCTTAGCTAAAGAAGGATTCATCGTGCAGATTTAAGGCTGAAATGGATTGGGTTGTCCGCTGTGAACTTTATCAATAATTTCACGTTCTTTCTGGGTGAAAATTTGAATAAAGGTTGCTGCCGACTTTAATGATTTCATGGCAGCAAAACCTTCTTGAATAAAATCATACATTTCATCGAAGTGGTATTTGTGCGCTACGCCTTTACACATTCTAAATGCGGCGTACATCATGGTCGAACGCATGTATTTATCTAAGGTTACGCCCAGCTCATCTAGCAGTTGCAATTGGGTATAACGTGCCTCAGCTTGATCGAGCTTAATGAGCGTCAGCCGCATAATTTCATCGCTGATTGGTGTGTCGAGCGGATAATCTGCTAATAGTTGGCTGGCAACTTGTTCGTCGAGCTGAGTGGCAAACACTGCCAAACTAACCGATTTAGTGCCAGTTTTAATGGCATTATCTGGCAATAAGCTTTCTGCTTTATGTGCATATTTGAGTAGGCGTTCAATTTGTAGCGCCATGGCATCGAAGTCTGGACCGCCATATAAACGATTGAGAAAATATTGTGCCATCAGCTGATTTTCAGGTTGGGCAAAAAAGCGTTCATGCGTTGCCGCAATACGGACTTTCATCCATGCTTGTACATCGTGTAGACGTTGTTTGAGCGCAGGGTCTTGGTGGCAAGCTAATGATTGGTATTCTAATAAAAGTTGATCAAATGCAGCGAGTTTGGACATAGTTGAACTCAATGAAAATATAACGTGAAACAGCATAGTAGGTTGCATCATAACCAAGAACTATGACAGCATAAAGCCAAAATGTTAGACATGATATCAGTCCCGCAGTTTCAGCTCATTGCATTTGCAGCAATTGTACACAGCATGTGCTTGAGCAAGTTTAAATTTAGTGCTACTTATTGAGCAGAAATAGCCATTTAGAGCAAAAAAATATGTCTACAGCACAACCCCGCTTTGCCATACGCGATGAAGACCAACTGTCTTTAGACTTGATAGAAGCGCAATACGCACTGAAAGAAAGTCGTGGGCAAAGCAATGCCAAAAGTATTTTAATTTTAGTCAGCGGCATAGAGCTGGCGGGCAAGGGCGAAGCAGTAAAGCAGTTACGTGAATGGGTCGACCCACGGTATTTGCGTGTCAAAGCCGATGCACCGCAACGGTTGACGAATAAGCGTGCCTTTTGGCAAAGCTATACGCCGTTTATTCCTGCTGAAGGGCAAATCGTGGTGATGTTTGGTAATTGGTATAGCGATTTACTGCTGACCGCTATGCATGCCGAAGACAGCTTAGAAGATACTGCTTTTGCCGAATATATCGAGAAAATGCGTGCTTTTGAGCAAGATTTACAACACAACTATGTGCATGTGGTGAAAGTTTGGTTTGACTTATCTTGGAAAGCCTTGCAAAAACGTTTAGATGAGGTAGATGAGTCGCAGCAGCATTGGCATAAATTGCATGGACTGGATTGGCGCAATAGAAAACAATATCAGCGCCTGCAAAGTTTTAGCCAAAAATTTACCCAAGATTGGTTTGTGATAGACGGTGAAAATGAAACCTTACGTGACCAAACCTTTGCCCAATATATATTACAAAATTTGCAACAACTGCCAGAGCATCCCAACACAGCGGTAAAAAAATGGCGCCAAGCGGCTGTTCCTAAAGCACTGCTGCAACCTGCGCAACACGAGCTAGATAAAGACAGTTATAAAGATGAACTCAGTAAATTGAGCAAAAAAGTTGCCGATGCACTGCGCTGCGATGATCGTAAGGTGGTTATTGCCTTTGAGGGCATGGATGCCGCTGGTAAGGGCGGTGCAATTAAACGCATTGTGAAAAAGTTCGACCCGCGCGAATATGAAATTCACACCATCGCCGCACCAGAACGCTATGAATTACGCCGTCCGTATTTGTGGCGCTTTTGGAACAGGCTCAATGAAAGTGGCAAAATCACCATTTTTGATCGCACGTGGTATGGGCGTGTTCTCGTAGAACGCATCGAGGGTTTTGCAACCACAGCGGAGTGGCAACGGGCTTATGCTGAAATCAATCGTTTTGAACAAAATTTGCTCGACAGTCAAACTGTAGTGGTGAAAATTTGGCTGGCGATTAGTAAAGATGAGCAAGCACTGCGCTTTAAAGAGCGTGAACAAGCTGCGCATAAACGCTTTAAAATAACCGCCGATGATTGGCGTAATCGAGAGAAATGGGACGACTATTTAAAAGCTGCTGCTGATATGTTGAAGCACACCCATAGTAAAGCTGCGCCGTGGTATGTGATTGCCACAGATGACAAATATGCGGCACGCATAGAAGTATTAAAGACGATATTAAAACAACTCAAGGCGGATTAATCTGCTTTGGATTTTGATCAACCTTTTGCAAACCCCCTATAGTTCCCCCTTGAGAAGGAGGGTGAGGAGCAACGCTCCGCAAGAGGGGTTTAAAAGACTTATGAAACAGGTCTATTGCACGCTTTAAGCAACAATGGTGCTACGACTCTTTTGCTGAATTTGTTTGCTGACTTTATAACAGTCTTCAATATGCGCTTCAGTGATTTTACGCATCATAAAATAGCCCAAACTCGCTGCGACAATTTGCCCGCCCAGCGGAATAAATTTGGTCACTTGTTTGGTGGCAATTTTAGTAAAAAAACCGTTCATAGATTTTTTCATAGCAGTCCGTGCCAGAACAAAACCAGACAACTCAAAACCACGGCTGCGCAGTGCATCCCAATCGACTTTTTTGGTTGCAGGGTCATAGACACTAATATGTTCCGCAGCCAAACCAAAGCGGGCGTTAATATCTGGAATAAGGAGCGACAACATGCCAAGGTCGACGGCTAAATCAAAAAAAGGAATGGGCACAATGGCTGCACCCGCCGATACAAAGGCGCGGTTTTTGGTTATTTGTAAGCATTCCGCACGGATGTGTTCCAAATTTAAACTTGGGTCAATGACCTCTGGAATTTTTTCAATTTTCATAGCCCTAATACCTAAAATTTATGGTTTGAATGAGAGGGTCTGTTGGGGATTCATCTGTGGTTGCGACATGAGCCGTATACGGCGCAAGGTTTTTTAGATGATGCAAGGCAAATGTTACGCCATTTAGTCATTCTAAATAAGTCATGTTTAACGAAGCAACAGCAAAATAAATAATGATTTCGCTCTGCTTTAAGGTGACATCGTTGTATGGCGCTGTATAGTGATGATTGTATACGTTTTTGTGCATTAATATAAAGTTGGAATGCTGAGGTTGTAAGCGACATGGGGATTCATGTTATTCAAAGTCAACGCCTAGAGGTGTTGTTAAACAGTGTGATGGACTACATTAGCCAACCTAGCCGTTCCGCCGTGCAAATTTTTAACACGCAACATTTTGTGGTGCCGAGTGCTGCGCAAGCGCAATGGTTAAAGCAAAAAATGGCTGAACAGCAGGGCATGAGTGCCAATGAGCAGTTCCATCAAAAAATTCGTGGCTTTCAGTGGTATGCCTATCAGCAAGTATTAGAAAATAAAGAACAAGTTCAAAAAGCCAATATTCCACGTTTGATTTTAAAATGGCGTATTTACCAAGCCTTGCAACCTTTTATTCAGCCCGAGCATTTGTCGCTTAGCGCAGAACATCCTTTATATTCGATTGTGCAGCGCATTTATAGCAGTGCCGATCAGCTGCCGCAGGGCACTGCCAAACAACTCAAAAAACAAAGCATGCTGTATTGGGTGGCAGAGCAAGTGTCACTGTTGTTTAGTAACTACATGATGTATCGGGGCGATTGCCAGCGAGCTTGTGAGGGTGCATGTACCTGTGCGAGCAACTGGTTGGCGGCGTGGGGGCAAAATAAAGCTTTAAATTTAGAGCAATTACTGCCTAAAACCGACCCGAGCAGTGCATTTAATTTGCAACAAACCGAGCAGCTCGAGGCGTGGCAACGCTGGTTATGGCACAACTACTTTCATGTCGATTTTATGGAAATGCAGCGCATTGACGCTCAGTTTTGGCAGATTTTGGACAACCCACACACCCGGACACGTGCGTTGGCGCAACTGCCTCATCAGCTGATTGTATTTACCATTTTAGATTTACCCCCCAACCAATTGCAGTTTTTACGCCGTTTAGGGCAATATTTAGATGTCTACATTTTGCACTATAACCCTTCGCAAGAATATTGGGCAGATAGTGTCGATCCGCTGTGGAAACAAAATTACGATGCGCGGGTCAAACAGCGTTTTATCACTAAAAACCCGCAGGCGAGCGATGCCGATATTGCTGCTTTTTTCGAGCAATTTAGTATGCAGTTTAATGCTGAAGCGCGTGAATCTCGGCATCCATTATTGACTCGGTTTGGTAAGCAAGCGCGCGATCATTTTTCGTTGCTCTCCAACTTGTCTACTGGTGAAGAGGGAATTTGGGCAGATGCCTTTGTAGATGAATTTCCCGACACGCTCTTAGGTAAACTACAATCAGATATTTTGTATTTGGTTGAACCAGAGCCGCAGCAGTATCAACTGGCAGCAGATGACCAGTCGATACAAATACATGTTTGCCACTCTAGTTTGCGCCAGTTGGAAGCATTAAAAGAGCAGTTGTTGCATTGGTTATCGCAACCTGACGACACACCACGCCATCCGAGCGATGTATTGGTGCTGACACCCAATTTAGCGGAATTGGAACCACTCATTCGCAGTATTTTTCCTGCTGTTGCCAATCAACACAACGTATTTTTACCAGTGAAAATTGCGGGTGTGCCGTCTTTAGATGCGCTAAACGCATGGCGAGCGGTATTAGGACGTATGCACTTAAGCCAAACACGCTTTAGCCAAGATGATTTTGCCGATTGGCTTAATCTTGCTGCGACCCAACAGCGTTATGGGGTCGATTATGCTCAAGCGCAGCGCATGTTGGCTTTGCTGAGCGATGCTGGCTTTAAACGTGGTTTAGATGCTGAACATTTACAACACAGCTTAAGTGCTGCCGACCAAGACTATCGTTATAGTTTTAAATTTGCCTTAGACCGTTTGGCGTTGGGTATTGCCGTGCCTGCACATGCCATGGTCGGGCAAACCCTCAGTTATGCGCAGGTACAGCCCAGTGATTTTGAGCTGATTGGACTTTTAATTCAGATTTATCAAGATATTGCCAGTCGACGCAGCTGGTTGATCGCACATGAGCAAGGTCAGTTGCAGTCGATGGAAAGCAACCTAAGACGCATTCATGACGATATTGTAGAGTTTGAACAAGCCAATGTGCAGGGTTTGCAAGCGGTACGTGACATTGTGCGGCAGCAGGAGCGTATGCTGACTTTGGCAAGCTTTTATGATGATGCCAGCAATCCGTTAAGAAAAATTACCCTGCCCTTGCCGTATTTGATTGAAGAAATTCAACGCAGTTTAGAAAGCCAATCGGCACAGGTGGAACCGACAGGTCAAATCAGTTTTAGTCAGATTGGGCAAATTCGAGCCATTCCGTATCGCTTAATTGTGTTGTTGAACCTCGATAGTGGTATTTTCCCAAATCGGGACAGCCATATTCCGTTTGATTTGATGGATGCGCTGCCGCAGCAATTGGGCGACCGCTCCCGTTTGGAAGACGATCAAGGCGCTTTCTTAGATGCCCTGCTGTTGGCACAGCAGCAATTGTGGCTATTTTATAATGGCGTTGATGATAACTGCGGTGAAGTACGCGAACCCTCTAGCATTGTGCAGGCCTTTCGAGAGCATTTGGCGCTGATTGTAAAAGAAACCCCCTCTAAATCTCCCCCTTGTCAGGGAGAGACTTCCCTCGATAATGAATTTGGTGATGTTCCCCCCCTTTCCCAAAGAGGGGCGAGGGGGGATTCGTTTGCTGAATTTAAACAACATCAAATCCCGCCACAGCTGTATTCAATGCACCACCTGCATCGCTTGCAACCATTTGACCCGTTGGGTTTTAGCGCCGAACAGCAGCATGTGCGTTATCAAGACCAGTGGTACGATGTGGCAGCACAATTGCAACAAGCCAAGGGCCCACCGCAGGCGTGGGTCAATGCGCAGTATCCGCTTGAACACAATGCCATGACCATTTTAGACAGTCAGCAATGGATTAAAGATGTGACCTTTCCTGCGGCGTTGTATTTAAAAACTTTGGGTGTGAAAAACTTAGCCAAAACCGAGTTGGCAGACCAAGCTGAACCCTTGCTACTCGATGGTTTGGCGAAATATGCCATTCGTGATTTTCTGCAACAGCACGATCAGGGTGCATCCCCTGACGTATTGCAAGACCAATTGCCAGTCGGCAAGGTGCAGCACAGCGCATGGCAGCAAAGTTGTTTGGAGCAAGAGCGGTTAATGGAACGCTTACAGCAATATGCCGACAGTGTTACCGCAACCACACAGCGAGTTTGGCGCGTGTCCAATCAACTGCAAATGTTGTGTACGGTTCCGCAGCAAACGACAGCAGATTGGGTTAGTTTAAATGCGTCCAGTGCACGTGCTAAACGCATGGCAGGGGTATGGTTAGAGTATTTGTTGTGGTTGGTAGTGTCGGAGCCCAAAGCAGTAAGCACACAACGGCGTATTGTGGTGTTTAGCGACCAAACCGTGATGTGCGAGGGCGTGAGTGCCGAACAAGCGCAGGGCTATTTGCAACATTGGTTAGAGTTTTGGCAGCAGGCTCAACAGCAGCCGATAGTATTACCTGCTGAATTGCTGTTAAAAGCATTGAAAGATGGCAAACAATATCAATGGATTGAGCAAGATCAAAACACGGTGTTAGAACCAAACAGCCAAGACGCTGTTTTGAAAGATTGGAATGCACCCAGTAATGAAAACTCCAAGTTCGACAAAACCCAAGATGAGTCCTCAAAACTGCATCGAGATTGGCAATTTATTTTGCAGGAGCAAGATGCCAGTGCCTTATTACAGGCGGCATGTGATACATATAGCTTTAAGTTGTATCAACCGATGTATCAATTTTTAACTGTGGAGTAAGGCATGAACTCACCATTTGCAGTGTCTTAT
>SSHD01000101.1 GCA_008017255.1 Acinetobacter sp. | reverse complement strand
GTTGAAAATTATCCTGAACTCAAAGCCGATAAGCTGTATAGCAAAATGATGGATGATATTCAGGAACAAAACGAAAACGTCGGTGCGGCGATTAGTATTTTTAACCGTAATGTCGAGTTGTTTAATAACCACATTCAAGTGTTTCCAAATAACTTGGTCAACACCATGACTTTATCTAAGAAAGCCATTCGCCCATTTACAGATAATTTGGTCACTGAAAATTTTGACTATAAACCGAATTTTTAACAGCACTGTTGTTTGACTCAAGCCAATTATTCATGTGTGAGTAATTGGCTTTTTTAATCATTGATTAAATATCAACCCGCTTATTATTCCAATATATAAAGATGGAACAACACAGATATGCAAGAAGAAATGAGCAACTCCCAATCTGTACTCAGTTGGATGGCATCAGAACGGTTATATGAAGAATATTTATTCTTTTATATTCTGATTATTGTGTTTTGGGGAGCAGTTGGACTATTTAGTTTTGGTTTTGAGCTATCAGGTTATAGCTTACAGCAAAATCTATTCTTTAATTTTATTTGGTTTTTAATATTAGCCTTTGCTATGGCGTATACACCATTTTGGTATCGGCTGGTCTTTGGCAGTAAAGCAAGGTTACAACGCCGTAGCGAAGAAATACATCAAAAAATTGAAAAAATCGAAGACCCGATAAAACGAGAAGCGATTAAACAGCATATCGCCAATGATGGTGGATTACCGCCTAGAAAGCTGCAAAAGTGGAGCTTAATATTTTTGGGGTGGTGTGCATTATTTGAGTTATTTTTTATTAGTGCATGGGTCAAAGATTTAACCCTAATTTGGCAACCTTTCTGGATTCAGTGGATTATTGACTGGATGACAGCAAACCTGAATTTACCGCCACTGAATATTGATCGAAAGTTTTTCCTGCTTGATTTAGAGGGAAGCGTATTCGAAAAACAGTTTGTAAATGAGCAGGCATTTCTAGCCTCGCCCTTAGGTGATGTGGCTTTAGTATTTCAGTTTTGGCGAGCATTAATATTTTTTCCAATTTTAACTGCACTTATTATTCTTTTATGGAAGCCGATTGATTGGTTAGGAATGACTCGACTGGATCCTCGATATATTAATGGGGTTGGTAAATTTTTATGGTGTAGTGTAATTTCATTATTTATGCCTATATTTTTATGGGGGGGGGTATTAGGTTTATTACAAGTTACAGATTCTTTAGTTTTAATGGCTTTGAGTAAATCAATGTGGTTAGAGAATTTCTATCTAAATGCAATGTTTATTCTTATTATATTTAGCCTAAAAATATTTGTAGGTTGGTTGCATTTTTGGCAAAGAATTTTTCACCATAAGTCTCACTAGGCTTGTGATCAACCAATTCATATCTACTATTGAATTGGTTTTTTGTTTTATTATTCAAATACTTGGCAGAACAAAAACAAAATTCAGTTTTTAGAATTCCCGCTTAAAGGCACTGTGTAAGTTGACAGTTGAAATGTGGGTATGTCGTTTTTGCTTTGAAGTCTCCCCCTCTGGGGGAGATTTAGAGAGGGGTTACTGTTGATTTTAAAGTCTAAAGCATAAAGCCCCCATCCTGAGGAACAACGTTCCGCAAGCTCCCCCACAAGGGGAAGGAAACAAGCGTTAGCTACTTTTTTCAATTTCAACAATTAATCTAAACACAACTGTTTAGAGAAAAATCTAGGGAGCTTTTTATTTTAACATTGGCTACATTTATCAGTAGCACTACAGCGCAGAATCAAGGAAAATAGCCGTTTTTAATCAGCGAACTGTTTTTTCGCCTCGATTTAGGTCATGCAATGAAATTTGAAAAATTAGCGCAGTCTGGGCGCGCCCGTCGTGGTCGGCTCACCTTACAACATGGTGTGGTGGAAACCCCAGTGTTTATGCCAGTGGGTACTTACGGCACAGTCAAAGGCATGTTGCCACGTGATATTGAAGAAATTCAGGCACAGATTATTTTAGGCAATACCTTCCATTTATACCTACGTCCCGGCTTAGATGTGGTGAAAGAACATGGCGGTCTGCACGAATTTATTAAATGGGACAAACCAATTTTAACCGACTCTGGCGGTTTCCAAGTGTTTAGCTTGGGCGCAATGCGTAAAATTAAAGAAGAAGGTGTGACCTTCCGCTCGCCCATTGATGGCTCAAAAGTATTTTTATCGCCTGAAATTTCGATGGAAATTCAGCAGGTGCTTAATTCAGACATCGTGATGATTTTTGATGAATGCACCCCTTACCCTGCCACCCACGAAGAAGCGCAAAAATCATTGCAGCTCTCGTTACGTTGGGCAAAGCGCTGTAAAACCCACCACCACGATGAACTTAAAAATAAAAATGCCTTATTTGGCATTATTCAGGGTGGCATGTACGAAGACCTGCGTGATGAATCATTAAAAGGCTTATTAGATGTTGGTTTTGATGGCTATGCCATTGGCGGTTTATCGGTTGGTGAACCGAAAGAAGAAATGATTAAAGTGTTGGATTATTTGCCCGTCAAAATGCCAGCAGACAAACCACGTTACTTAATGGGTGTGGGTAAACCAGAAGATATTGTGGAAGCGGTGCGTCGCGGTGTCGATATGTTTGACTGTGTAATGCCAACCCGTAATGCACGTAATGGTCATTATTTTGTCACCGATGGTCTGGTAAGAATACGCAATAGTCGTTATCGCCACGATCAAGGGCCTTTAGACCCGCATTGTGATTGTTACACTTGTAAAAACTTTAGTCGTGCCTATTTATATCATTTAGAGAAGTGCGGTGAAATGTTAGCGTCTATGCTCGGCACCATTCATAACTTGCGTTACTACCAACGCCTAACACAAGGCATGCGTGATGCATTGGAAAACGATACATTTGATGCCTATGTACAAGACTTTTATGCACGTCGTGGTTTAGAAGTACCGCCTTGCCCAGAAGACTAATGCGAACTAAATGCATCAAGATTTGCGCCTAGCGGCAAGACCATGTACATTGCAAAACGAATTGGAATTTATTGAACTTTTTGTGCAAGTTGAAACGCTTTTATTTTCTCCATTTCATACGCTGGAATGATAAAGCAGTCACAAAAGTTAAGTTTTTAGTTGTTAATTTTAGGAAATCAAAATGAGTTTTTTAATTTCTACTGCCCATGCAGCCCCTGCGGCACAACAAGGCCCTAGCCTTATGGCAAACTTGTTGATGGTTGCGGTTTTTATCGGGATCTTTTATTTCTTGATTTGGCGCCCTCAAGCCAAACGTGCCAAAGAACACCGCACTTTAGTAGATAGCTTAGGTGTAGGCAGTGAAATTGTGTTTGCAGGTGGCTTAATGGGTAAAGTGACCAAACTTGATGGTGACTTTGCTGTGGTTGAACTGTCACGTGGTGTAGACGTAAAAATTCAACGTGGTAGTGTTATTTCAGTATTACCCGAAGGCACACTCAATAACCTTTAATCATTAGACTGTCGTGCCTATGCACGACTTTTTCATTTAAGAAGAAAGCGAATGCGTTACCCTGCATGGAAATATTTACTGATCCTTGTGGTACTTGTGATCAGTACATTATATGCACTTCCAAGTCTGTATCCAGATGAGCCTGCTGTCCAAATTTCTGGGGCAAAAGCAGGTACTCAAATTGATCAGACCATAGTGCAAAAAGCTGAGCAAATTTTGCAAACTGCCAATATTAGCAGTCACGACAATAGTTTCTCCAATAACGCGGCATTGTTGCGTGTAGACACTTCAGAAACGCAATTAAAAGCCAAAGAAGTATTACGCCGTGAATTAGGTGATGACTACGTGGTTGCCCTCAACCTTGCACCAACCACACCAGCATGGTTGCGAAAGATTGGGGCGAAACCGATGAAACTCGGTTTGGACTTACGTGGCGGCGTGCATTTCTTGCTAGAAGTCGACATGGATAAAGCGATTAGTCAGCGTTTGGAAACATCTGCGACTGATTTGCGTCGTCAATTTCGTGACAACAAAATTAAATTTAATAATCTTGCACTCAGCAACAACACCATTACCGTACAGTTTGCAGACAATGCAGCACGTGATGAAGCGGCTGCGTTCTTACGTCGTAATGGCAATGAATATACCCAGCAAGCGCTTGCAAGCTCTACAGGTGCAACTTTAAAGCTGACCTATAGCGATGCACGTCGCCAAGAAATTCAGTCTTATGCGGTAAATCAAAACTTAACCACCTTGCGTAACCGTATTAACGAACTGGGCGTAGCAGAAGCTTTAGTACAAACCCAAGGGAACAACCGTATTGTAGTTGAATTACCGGGTGTGCAAGATACCGCTGAAGCAAAACGTGTTTTGGGGCGTACTGCAAACTTAGAGTTTCGTATAGTTTCAGACAAAAACGATCAATATATTGACAACTATACAGGTAAATATAATGGTCAACCGCTGCCACCGGGCACCGAAGTTTTTGCATTTGAGTCATTAGATAGCGGTCGTGAACTGCTGTTGAATCGTAACCGTATTTTAACCGGTGAACGTGTACAAAATGCTAGCTCTGGCTTTAGCCAAGACTCTGGTGGTGCAGAAGTAAATATCACTTTAGACTCTGCTGGCGGTAAGCTCATGGCAGATGCAACACGTAATGCAGTCGGCAAACGCATGGCAGTATTGTTTATCGAAAATAAACAAAAAATCAGCTATGTCGCCGACCCTGTAACCGGAGCGCAAACCGAAGTTCGTACCCCTTATACCGAATCTGTGGTAATTAATGCCGCAACCATTCAAGCGGTGTTAGGTTCGCAGTTCCGTATTACTGGTTTAGATTCACCGCAAGAAGCGGCTGAATTGGCACTGATGTTACGTGCAGGGGCTTTGGCTGCACCAATGTACTTTGTTGAAGAACGTGTGGTAGGCCCAAGCCTTGGTCAAGAAAATATTGATCGCGGTGTGTTATCAACGCAAATTGGTTTCTTATTAGTGGCTATTTGGATGGTGGTGTTCTTCCGTTTATTCGGTTTAATTGCCAACTTTGCGCTAATTGTAAACCTGGCGATGATTTTGACGATTATGTCATGGCTTGGCGCATCCCTCACCCTACCGGGTATAGCGGGTATCGTGATTGGTATTGGTATGGCAGTCGATGCCAACGTCCTAATTTGTGAGCGGATTCGAGAAGAAATACTGTGGGGCGCGTCGCCAAAACAAGCGATTATAGCTGGTTATGATCGTGCTTATAACACCATTTTCGACTCCAACCTCACCACCTTTATTGTGGCATTTATTCTATTTGCCATTGGCACAGGCCCAATTAAAGGCTTCGCTGTCACTTTAATGATTGGTATTATTTGTTCTATGTTTACCGCCATTACCGTGACTCGCGCCATTGTACAGCTCATTTATGGCAAACGCCGTAATTTGACCAAGTTGAGTATTTAAGGAGATTGCCATGACAGACCTGACTCAACCGAACTCAAAGCAATACGGTCGTCCGGATGACGCAAAAGTTATCCCATTTATGAAGATTGCTGCACCGGCTGCCGTGCTTTCAATTTTGATTACCATTGCCAGCCTGTACTTTATCGTGACCAAAGGTCTAAACCTCGGTTTGGACTTTACTGGTGGTATTTCTGCCGAACTCAATTACCAACAGGCGGTACAGCCATCTCAAGTCACTCAAGCGCTTGATCGCGCTGGTTTTAAAGACGCAGTGGTGCAAACTTTAGGCAGTAATACTGACCTGATTGTGCGCATGCCAGTGCAAGAAGACCTAAATGTTGAAGACTTAAGCGAAACCATCACCAAAGCCGTGCAATTACCCAACAACAGTGCAGAAGTGCATAAAGTTGATGCGGTAGGCAGTGCAGTCGGTAACGAGCTATATGTGCGTTCTGCGGGCGCTGTTGCTTTGGCACTGATTTTAATGTTGATTTACGTGACCATTCGCTTCGAATTGAAACTGGCGATGGGTGCGGTAATGTCGTTATTCCATGACATCATCATCATTTTAGGTATTTTTGCTTACTTCCAATGGAGCTTTGACCTCACCGTATTGGCTGCGCTATTGGCGATTATTGGTTTCTCACTCAACGATAACATTGTGGTATCAGATCGTATTCGTGAGAACTTCCGTAAAATTCGTGGCGCAACACCACGCGAGATCGTCGATATTGCACTGACCGAAACCTTACGCCGTACCATTCACACCTCTATGACCTTATTACTGGTGGTACTTGCCATGCTGTTTATGGGGGGTGATGGTCTGCATTGGTTCTCTGTGGCAATGACCGTCGGGATATTTGTGGGAACGTATTCTTCTATTTATATCGGTACTGCATTTGCGTTATGGCGAGGCCTAAACCGTCAAGACTTTATTGTGCAAGTAAAACCTGAATTTGAAGAAGAAGAGATTCCATAAGGCAATCCCCTCTCTTTAAAGCAAAATGCCAGTGTGATCACTGGCATTTTTTTCGCTTGATGCAAATTACAGCTCAGCATCAAAATTTAAACACTGCTTAATGTTGAATAATTTGAATAGACGGCAACTGAAAACCACGACAAGACGGTTCAGCCCGCCATGCCACAGTCAGCATTATGCTATTGTTTAAAATAAAATTTTGATAGGCAAAACTGCCAAGCTGCGGATGTGAGCACATGCCACCGTTATGGATCGGATGCACTTGCGTATTTAAGCTGTTTAAATCTAAAGCGATGCCCACACCTGCGGCTTTAAGCACCGCTTCCTTGGTGGTCCACACTTTAAACCAATATTCCGTATCCTGACTATGTTGCCAAATTTGATATTCCACGGTATGAAAGCTACGCTTTGCCAAAGCCTCAAACCGAACTTTGCGGCTTAAGTCTTCAACATCCACACCGATGTCTGACACACGCTCACTTAAAACAAGTGTGTAGTTTTGCTGACTATGTGAATGGTTAAAATGCAGTGGATGAGAAGTTAAAAAAGGCTTGCCCTGCTCATGTTGTGCAAAACTTAATGCGCTCACAGGACAATGCAACTGCTCCGCCAAAAGTTGATTACGAAACGCGTGTATGTGCTGTTTTTTATACTGGTTAAATTCTTTTAACGTAACAAACTGCGCTTTGCTTTGTGTGAACAGTCGAGCCAATGCCTGAACATGAATGATGATTTTACGAGTCGACATTGCTGGCAGCTCCTACATAAAAAAGCCCAAACAACATTGGGCTCTTATTTTTAAACTTAACGCTTCATTTTTTTCTCAGCTTTTTTAAATTTCTGCACATAACGGCGTTTACGTGCCGCTACACGCTCATCCACCATAGATTTACGCCCTTCAAATGGATTTTCTGACGTTTTAAAATCAACACGAACTGGCGTTCCTTCCAACTTATACACTTTACGGAACACATTTTCGAGGTAACGACGATAATCCGGTGGCGTTTTATCCACCTTATTGCCATGTACTACAATAGTCGGGGGGTTTTGCCCACCCATGTGCGCATAACGCATTTTAATTCGTTTGCCACCAATCATCGGCGGTTGGTGTGCTTCGGTAGCATCATTTAAAATTTGCGTCAGTTTGGCAGGTGACACTTTTAAATGTGAAGAGTCATATGCACGGTGGATAGTTGGGTACATTTCGCCCACACC
This sequence comes from Acinetobacter sp., assembly GCA_008017255.1. Lineage (GTDB taxonomy): Bacteria > Pseudomonadota > Gammaproteobacteria > Pseudomonadales > Moraxellaceae > Acinetobacter. The sequence continues at coordinate 8,757 of SSHD01000101.1, read as the reverse complement.
GGTACCATGCAAAGCCGAAATTAAATGCACTTTCGCCCAAGGAATAAAGTCAAAACGACGATCTACATCGAGCTTACATTGCTTACGATCGTATTCGGTCATGTTGTCCCATTTATTAATGGCAATCAACATGGCACGCCCAGCTTCCAGCGCATAACCAATTAAATGTAAGTCTTGCTCAACCACGCCTTCACGCGCATCTAAAACCACCACAATTACATGGGCATCTTTAATGGCTTGTAAAGTTTTCACAATTGAGAACTTCTCAATCATTTCATCAACTTTACCTTTACGGCGCACCCCTGCAGTGTCAATGAGGGTGTAATGTTTGCCATCACGTTCAAACGGAATATAAATCGAATCGCGTGTTGTACCAGGTTGGTCAAATGCCACCACACGGTCTTCACCTAGCAAACGATTGACTAGGGTCGATTTACCCACATTCGGGCGACCAATAATCGCTAAACGTAAACCAGTGTTTTTATCATGTTCTTCTTGGTTTTCATCTTCGGGTACATCTGCCAGAACATCTTCTAGCATTTGTTGCACACCACGTCCGTGACTGGCTGCCACTTGTAGCGGTTCACCCATGCCAAGTTTGTAAAACTCAACCAAAGCCGCTTCGGCATGCACGCCATCGACCTTGTTGGCAACCAAGTACACTTTTTTACCCAGTGTACGCAGCTCACGTGCAATTTGTTCGTCAGACGCAAGTAAGCCTGCACGTGCATCGACCACAAACACAATAATATCGGCTTCGTGGATGGCAGTTTTAGACTGCTCTGCCATATAGTTATCAATACCGCCTTCATTTTCGCCAATACCGCCGGTATCGACCACAATAAAGGATTTATTTTGATACACGGCATCACCGTATTTGCGGTCACGGGTTAAACCAGCAAAGTCAGCAACCAAAGCATCACGACTTTTGGTGATTTGGTTAAATAGCGTTGATTTTCCGACGTTTGGACGACCAATGAGCGCAATAACGGGTTTCATAAATTAACCTTAATTCAGACGAGCCAGCGTTGCTAACATCGTAACAGAAATAGTATGGAAGATTTTGATGACGAAATGATCACCATAAAAATTCGGGGCTTTGTCTACACAAATACCCCGATCATTGTTTTATCAGCAACTGCTCGTTTAAGATTTTACCACAAGCAGCGGCAAAATTAACGTGTCTGCCAAATGCTCAGCGCACCTTTTCGAGTCGCTACATACAGTTGATTGTCAATCACACGTAGTGAGCTGACTTCACCACTGGTTTTAGCGCGACCAATCAACTGCCCCGAAGCCGGGTCAAGTACATGCAATACACCGTCTAAATCACCCACCACCAAGTTTTGTCCAAGCAACACTGGGTTACTGAGTTGACGATTGAGCAAGCTATCATTTTGCCAAACCAACTCGCCAGTGTTGAGTTTGTAGGCATTTAACTTACCGTCGCTGGTCGAAATAAATACATAATCTTCCGACACTTCAGGACGCTGAGTACTGCTGACATCTTCACTCCACGCCACACGTTGCGAAGCAATATCGGTGACCGTCACTTGTCCTTGAAAACTACTGGTGACAATGTATTGCCCTGCAACCACCGGATCGCCATTAATATCAATTAAACGTTGAATGTCGGAACGTCCATCACTAATTGCAACACGGCGTTGGAAACGCGGTACGCCACTAATGATATCTAGCGCATAAATATAGGCATTGGCAGAGGCAATCAATACGGTACGATTATCTAAAGCCACTGGTGCAGGTTGACCACGCAAACTGAACTGTACATGGGGTAGTTTATAAGTCCACACTTGCTGCCCTGTTGCCGTGTCGTGCGCAAACACCGTACCATCATTGGCAATGCTGACCACACGACCATTTTGGATTAAAGACGGTGACAAAATTGCACCTGATAATTGTGCAGTCCATTTTTGTTCGCCACTGGCTTGGTCTAGCGCAAATAACTGTCCTTTACGACTGCCAACTACTACAATCCCTTCGCCAGCTTCTACACCCGCTGTTAGTTCTTGCTTGCTGAGTTTGCTTTTCCAAACTTGCTTTTTACCTTGGTAAGCAAATACTTGACCATCTGGATTGATCGCAAAAACTTGCCCTTGCTGGCTATCTAATTGCAAGCGCAAAGCTTCAGCGGCATTGCTAGATGACGCACTATGCGAAAAGACTAAGCTCAAACCTTGTTGTTGACTAATTTTCGGCAATGGGTTTGGTTTAGCTGGTTTGACGTTATTGCTCGAGCAACCCACCAATACAGCAGAAGTCATTGCCACTGCCAAAGCCAGTTTTAGTTTATTTTGCATTAAGACTCATCCACGTTGGTCACTAAAATTGGGCGTTCAATTTCAGGATCTTCAACTAAAACACCAACACTTTCGAGTTTAATTTGTAAAAGCTGACGTTCTTGCTTACGTTCAAGCAATGTATCCCATGCGCTTTGATACGCTTTAGCCGCCGCTGCGGTGTCTTTTTTTGCTACATAAATATCACCACGCAGTTCTTCTGCTGTGGCTTTAAATGCAGGCTCAGTTACAGCAGTTAAGGTTTTTAATGCTGCGTCATATTTTTTCTGTGCCAATTGTGCATCAGCTAGACGTAACTTCACTACTTGCACCAAACCAGCATCTTTAACTTTTGAGTTCTCAACCGTTTTTAAGGCTTTTTCGGCTGCGGCATAGTCTTGCTTGTCATAAGCCAATTTCGCCAAAATAAACTGGGTTTGAATGGCTTGCACTGCGTTAGCATCGTGCTTAACAATTTTATCTGCTGCTTCAGAAACCGTTGCAAAAGCATTGGCTTGACCTGCCGTAGCTTGTACATCATCCATCAGTTTTTGCACTTTAGCCGTTTGATTTTGCGTTTCGGTCAGGTTTTTCTTCTGCCAATATTCCCAGCCAAAAAAGGCAATCAACGCAATCAAAATACCGCTCACCATGGCAGAACCGTATTTTTTGCCAAATGATTTTATCTGTTCGAGCTGTTCTTCATCACTTAAACTCATGTGATTGTCCTTTTCCTAAATTGTGCAGTTTATTGTTGAAATTTTTCGATAAAAAATGCGCTCAGCTCGGTCAAAGCCACTTGCGACTGTTCCGCCGTTGCAAGTTCTTTCACCAATAGTTGTTGCGATGTCCATTCACGCTCACCCAAAATCAGTGCATAGCGCGCGCCAGATTGATCGGCCTTTTTCATTTGGCTTTTCATGCTGCCTTGCGAACCAGTTTTCAGTCGAATTGGACTGTTGAGTGCTTCTAATTGATCGCGCATTTTTTCGGCTAAAACCAGCGCTTGTGCCTGATAGGCCGGTTCAGCCAACAGGAACACTTCGCAATCGCGCTGTTCTTGGGCAGGGCTGACTTGCTCAAGCAATAGTAGCAACCGCTCCATGCCCATCGCAAAACCCACCGCAGGGACAGATTGATCTGCTTTACCTTTGAGCTGACCGACCAAGCCATCGTAACGACCACCGGCGCAGACCGTACCTTGTGAACCCAACATGGTGGTGGTCCATTCAAACACCGTCTTGTTATAGTAGTCTAAGCCCCGCACCAACTTTTGGTTAATTACAAAATCAACCCCAGCATCGTTTAAATACTGCTGTAATTGTTGGAAGTGGTCAATCGAATCTTGTTTTAAGAAATCATGCAGTTTCGGTGCATGTTCTAAAATTTTTTGAGTGGTTTCGCTTTTAGAATCTAAAATACGCAATGGATTGGTCGTTAAGCGTCGTTGCGAATCTTCATCCAAAGCATCTTTATGTTGCGTTAGAAACTCAACCAGTGCGGCACGATATTCTGCACGTTCGTCAGCTTCACCCAAAGTATTTAACTCTAATTGAACTAGCCCTGCCACACCCATACGTTTCCATAAGCGCGCGGTCATTAAAATAAGTTCAGCGTCTATATCGGGTGTTGCTACGCCAAAGGTTTCCACTCCAAATTGGTGAAATTGACGATAACGCCCCTTTTGCGGTTTTTCATAACGGAACATCGGCCCGACATACCACACTCGTGGTGTTGCACCACGCAATAAGTTGTGTTCCAACATTGCCCGCACACAACCCGCCGTGCCTTCTGGACGCAAGGTTAGTGACTCTGGCGGCGTACCTTTATCAAAAAAGGTGTACATTTCTTTTTCGACAATATCGGTCGCATCGCCAATGGCACGTTTAAACAAACCCGTTTGCTCGACAATCGGCAAGCGAATTTGTTGATAGCCATAAGCATCCATTAACGATGCCAGTTGTTGTTCCAAACTTCTCCAAGCCGCGGTATGCGTTGGAAGGGTGTCATTAAACCCTTTAATTGCGACAATTGAACTCATGATGTAGTACGAATAATTTCTTTAGATTTAGCTTCTTCAAGCTCTTGAACACGTTGACGAACCATCGTTTCGATTTCATCAACCAATTGTGTGGTGTCAATTAAATGGCTCTTTTCACCGTTGCGATAGACCAGCGAACGTGGAGCCGCACCGACGATGCCAATATCGGCTTCTTTGGCTTCACCCGGACCATTCACTTTACAGCCAATGACAGAGAGATCCATTGGCGTGCGAATGTCTTCTAAACGAGCCTCTAATTCCTGCATCACTTGAATCACGTTAAATTCTTGTCGTGAACAACTTGGGCAAGCAATAAAGTTAATGCCGTTGGAGCGCAGCCCCAATGATTTTAAAATATCAAAGCCAATTTTAATTTCATCTTCTGGTTCAGCCGCCAGCGAAATACGCATGGTATCGCCAATGCCTTCCATCAATAAACCACCCAGTGCAATGGCAGATTTAACCGTACCGGTACGATAAATACCTGCTTCGGTCACACCTAAATGCAGCGGATTATCAATTTGTTGCGACAATAAACGATAAGCATCCATAGTTAAAAACACATTGGATGCTTTCACCGACACTTTAAACTCATGGAAATCTAAACGATCCAGAATGTCGATATGGCGCATGGCAGATTCAAGCAAAGCTTGCCCTGTCGGTTCACCATATTTTTTCTGAATATCTTTTTCCAATGAGCCAGCGTTCACGCCAATCCGAATAGAAATATCATGATGTTTTGCTGCTGCAACTACTTCACGTACTTTCTGATCTGAGCCGATATTGCCTGGGTTAATGCGTAAACAATCCGCACCATAGTCGGCAACGGCTAAGGCAATACGATGATCAAAATGAATATCTGCCACCAAAGGCACAGAAACACGTTTGCGAATTGCGCCAAAGGCTTCTGCGGCTTCCATCGACGGCACAGAAACACGCATGATATCTGCGCCGGCATCGGCACAGCGTTGAATTTGCGCTACGGTGGCATCGACATCACAGGTTTCAGTATTGGTCATACTTTGAATACTAATCGGCGCATCACCACCGACATACACCGAACCGACCCGAATTTTTCGGGTTGGACGGCGTTTGATAGGATTCACAATCATCGTATAGCTCTACTCTTTGGCATTAACGCGACAAACGGAATTCTGCTTTTCCATTCACGGTATAAGAAGACAATGCGATTGACTCTTGATTTAAACTCAATGAAACCGCTGTTGCATCATCTAAACGAATCTGAAATGGCGACTCGCCGCTTAAATTCAAGTTCGATGCCTGACGACCAGTTGCCAATACTTTTCCAGTGGCATCCACAATATGCACCGAAGTTGGTCGAATAAAACTCAAACTCAATTGATCGCCCGAGGTTAGCACCGCATTGTTCATTGGTAGAATTTCTACATCGGAATTGGTCACTGCAGATATTTCGACATCTTTATTGCTCGACATCCAATTTTGCACTGCCATCAGTGCCAACCAAGCCAACCAAGCCAACAGCAGTACCACGGCTGCAATGACAATGCGCTTGAGCCAAGTGCGATTGCGCCCACTTTTCGAGCCCGCCAATTTACCCATAATTTTAATCGGCGAATTATGTAAGGCATGATTGGCTTTTAAACCAGTATCATTGGCATAAATTTCATCAAAGCGCTGAATAATCGCGCTGGCATCGGCATTTAAAAACTTTGCATAAGCCCGATAATAACCTTTGATAAAAGTCGCTTCAGGCAAAGCAGTGTAATCATCTTGCTCCAATGCGGTTAGGGTTTTCACCGGCATGTTTAATACGCTTGCAATTTCTTCGAGTTCTTTTTTTTGTGCAATACGAATTTGTCGCAAATATTCACCTGGGCGTTGAATATTGCCCAAGCTAGACGAAAGTGAGTTGGAGCCTGTTGGCTGATGTGAGTTTGGATTTATTTCCATACGGCCTCAGTACTGTGCTGCAATTGTAAATAACGTTGATATTCTGGACTTTCAGGAAATAAAGCACGTAACTGGTTGACCAGTACTTGCCGTCCTAATTGATCCGCATTCGCTCGAGCAATGCGTATTCCAATCCAAAGCGCGCGTGGTCCTTGGCTTTTCTGCCCCACATTACGAACATATTGTTCATAAACTTGCGATGCATCTCTCGTATTTTGTTGCAAATAGAAAATTTCCGACAACTCCAATAAAGCAATTGTCGCACTTCGATTTGCTTGTAAGGCTTGCTTGAATGATTTTTCAGCATTCGCAACATCACCCAACTTCAAATAGATTCGACCTAAGTTTTCCAACGCTTCATAGCGCTGATCGTAACCTAAGGTTGCACCGGCACGGGTAAATTGCTCAATCGCCTCATTATAGCGTTCTGTTTGGTACAAATATGTACCGTAATTATTACGAGCCATTGCATTATTGGGTTCGTTGGAAATCGCACGCTTAAAATAGCCCTCGGCTTTTTCCATATTGGGTTTGCTGCCCTCTTGTTGCAGCAGCACCCCCATCATCATATTGGCGGTCGCATCACGAGCGTTAATTTTTAAGGCTTGATCGAGCGAGCGTTTAGCTGAATCTAAATCACGCGTACGAATATATTCCGCGGCGAGCTGAGTCCGCACTTGTACGGCTTTTTCTGGGTCTTTGGTTGACGGTGTAGATTGGCAGGCATTAAGACCCAATACAGTAAACACAACTGATGTTGCAATGCGTTTTTTTGCTCGAATGGTGTTCAATGTTTTATCCCCAAGTTTTATCCTTGTGTGCGCAAAATTTCTTGCTGTTGCGCCACTTTCTTTTTCCATTGTTCAGCACGACGTGTACGGTCTGCGACCTGTCCTACCAATTGACCACAGGCAGCATCAATATCATCACCACGTGTCTGACGAATCGTACACACAAATCCTGCATCAGACAAAGTTTTTTGGAAAGCAATGATGCGATTGCGGCTAGAACGACCATACGGCGCATGTGGAAATGGGTTAAATGGAATCAGATTTATTTTACTTGGTAAATTTTTCAATAGTTTTACCAATTGTTGTGCATGTTCGGCATGGTCATTCACGCCATCTAACATCACATATTCAACCGTCACGTGTCGGCGTGAGCTTTCGTTGCCATCTTTTGCCAAATAACGCTGACATGCGGCTATCAATTGTTGTAATGGATATTTTTTATTAATCGGCACCAATTCATCACGCAAGGCATCGTTTGGTGCATGTAATGAAATTGCCAAAGCGACATCAATATCTTGTGCTAATTGATCAATTCTTGGCACTACGCCCGAAGTCGATAGCGTCACACGGCGTTTTGACATACCGTAAGCAAAATCATCGAGCATCAATCGCATAGAACTCAGCACAGCATCATAATTGAGTAAAGGTTCGCCCATGCCCATCATCACGACATTGGTCACGGTGCGTTCACGCTCAGCAACAGGCACATCTTCCATATACGATTGATTGGCAACCCACAGCTGACCAATAATTTCGTCTGGGGTTAAGTCGCGTTGGAAGCCTTGTTTACCCGTCGAGCAAAATGAACAATCTAAGGCACAGCCGACTTGCGAAGAAATACATAAAGTTTTACGTGAACCCGTTTTATCTTCGGCAGGAATCAGCACGGTTTCGACCAAAGAGCCTTCACCATCACCGACACGGAACACCCACTTACGGGTACCGTCTTTGGAGTAGTGACGATGCACCACTTCTGGGGCTTTAATTTCACAAATTCGTTCTAATTTTTCTCTTAATTTGCCTGAAATATTGCTCATTTCGGCAAAATCAGTCACAAAATATTGGTGTATCCATTTCATCACCTGACTGGCGCGAAACTTCTTTTCACCTAGATTTTCAAAAAATATTTCTAATTCAGCGCGTGACAAGCCTAGTAAATTAATTTTTTTATCGGTAGCGTGAAACACAGGCGCAGAAACAGACTGTTGTTTTTCATCTAAGTTTTCGGATGAAACCAGCACTACAGAACTCATGTATATTTACCTAAACCATGTCTACGCTTGCGCATGTAGTGAAAATGCACACATTTGCAGCGCTAAAAAATAAAAAAACCAGATAAGCAGTATACCACTTATCTGGCCTGAATACTTTGGATTAACGAGTGCGTGGGCAGATCTCGTTATCAGCAAAGAAGTAAGCGATTTCACGCTCAGCAGATGCAACTGAGTCAGAACCGTGTGCTGCATTTTCGTCGATGCTTACTGCGAAGTCTGCACGAATAGTACCAGCAGCCGCTTCTTTAGGGTTAGTCGCGCCTAAAATATCACGGTGTGCAAGCACTGCATTTTCGCCTTCAAGCGCAGAAACAACCACTGGACCAGAAGTCATGAATGCAACTAGGTCAGCAAAAAATCCACGTTCTTTATGCTCTGCATAAAAACCTTCAGCTTCTGCTTGAGAAAGATGTTTCATTTTC
>SSHD01000027.1 GCA_008017255.1 Acinetobacter sp. | reverse complement strand
CTGGTGGTCGTGGTGTAGGTTCTGGTGAGAACTACCACAAAGTACTTGACCCATTAGCCGACAAACTTGGCGCTGCTCAAGGTGCTTCACGTGCTGCGGTAGATGCTGGTTTCGTACCAAACGATTTCCAAGTTGGTCAAACAGGTAAAATCGTTGCGCCTGACCTATACATTGCTGTAGGTATTTCTGGTGCGATTCAACACTTGGCAGGTATGAAAGACTCTAAAGTGATTGTTGCAATCAACAAAGACGAAGAAGCGCCAATCAACAGTGTTGCTGACTACTGGTTAGTGGGTGATTTGAATACTGTTATTCCTGAATTGGTATCTAAACTTTAATTCTTTTGAAATAAAGTTTAAAAAACCCTGATGGAAGTCAGGGTTTTTTTATGGCTGTATTTTTTGCGGAGCATCAAAGTGCTTTGAAATAAGTAGTAAAAATTAAAACATAAATGACATAAACCACACCGCATAAGGTGTAATTATAATACATAAAAAACAGAGAATTAAAATAAATCTACAAGCATTGTTTAAATGGATGTTGGTGACTGTTTTGGCTAGCGTAGCAAAGCAGAAGAGGAACGGGGTTTGGTAAAAGCATCAACCCTTGCGATGAGTAAACAATAAATCAAGAACCCTTGTGCGCACGAAGCGGCAAGGGTTTATTCCAAAATAAGTATTAAAAATGCTTGTATTATTTCTTGTTTAGCGTATTTCTTAGTCGTTTGTTGAATGTTACTTGCTTAGACCATTTCATTTTTTTTACATTTTTGCTGCGGTTAAATGCAGTGTTTTGAATTCTTTAGCCTAGACCCAGCCATCAAAATGAATAGTCATATTTAGCCCAAATGTACTCATTTTTGGTTGCTGTGAAAGATAATGGTTGCTTGGGTTTAACTTTTTAATTTAATTGAATTTTATCATTATGGTGGTTGTTTTGGCATGAAATAATTCGCTTTAATGCTTTAGTATTTGTGATAATATTCGCCATCCATTTTTTAGCTTAACTTGCTTAAAGCGATTTTTGTAGGTTGGGGGTCACCACTTTGCTGTTCGATACCCCAGTATCTTGGTCTGTTCTGATCTTAGGCGTACTGTGTTTACTATTTCCATTTGTGGCAGATTTAAAATTGCCGCTATACGATGGGGGCGATTGTACGTGCTGTGGAGCATAGTCATGCTTTGCTGTTATTGCTTTTTGCAGTGCTGAGTTATTTCTTCATGCGCCCAAAGCAATTGCAGCAAGGAAAAAAGCAGTTTTGGATTTGGGCTGTACTGTGGTGGTTGGTCTTGTTTGGGCGCAGCACCAGTTGGGGGCGTGACTATTTCCCAGATGTACCGAAAATCTATTTCCGTGGTATTTCAGTGGTTTTGATGGGCTCGGTGGTTTTTATGTTGTTTTCAAAACCACTGCGTAGTGAAGTTGCTTTAAAAATTAAAACTATAAGCATTCCAGTGTGGGCGGTGCTGTTAGTGATATTGGGTTTTGTTATTTCGGATGGCATTGAACATCATCGTGCATATGGTGAGATTTTCTTGCGCAATCTGGAGTATAAAGACTTAATAGAGGAGCTTTATGAGTTTCCTTTGATTATTGGCCTGTTTTTGGTAACGCTGCATGTAATGCGACAAGATAAGCCAGTTTTATCTGAATAAACGCTCTACCTTAATTACGATTTAAAGCTCTCAATAAAGAGAGTTTTTGCATTTTATGCCCACTAAAAATGTGACGCAGTGCAGCTGGAAAATGCCTTATAAAATATATGCGAAAAATAGTGGCTAAATTAAAGAAAATTAACGGAATTAAATGCGTTTCTGCGGCACAAAAACAAGAGTATTTATGCTACAATTTTCTGCTGTATTTTTTTATTTTTAGTTCGAATTTTTCGACTAATTTTTTGCAAGATTAAAGACATAAAAACAGGTGAACATCATCTACCTGTACACAAGGAGTATGCATGAGCGTATCGGAAATCAGACCGATTGCCATTGAGGACGAACTCAAGCATTCATATTTAGATTACGCCATGAGCGTAATTGTATCTCGTGCATTGCCCGATGTAAGAGACGGTCTAAAACCTGTTCACCGTCGTGTGTTGTTTGCAATGCATGAATTGGGTAATGATTATAACAAAGCGTACAAAAAGTCTGCTCGTGTGGTCGGGGATGTGATCGGTAAATATCACCCGCATGGCGACATTGCTGTGTACGAAACCATTGTTCGTATGGCGCAGAATTTTAGCTTGCGCTACTTGTTGGTCGATGGTCAAGGTAACTTCGGTTCGGTCGATGGCGATAGTGCCGCGGCAATGCGTTATACCGAAGTGCGGATGCAAAAACTCACCCATGAGATTTTGGCTGATCTTGAAAAAGACACGGTTGATTGGGAAGATAACTACGACGGCTCTGAGCGTATTCCGCAGGTGATGCCGACCCGCATTCCCAACTTATTGATTAACGGTACGACAGGTATTGCAGTGGGTATGGCGACCAATATGGCGCCGCACAATATGACCGAAGTGGTCAATGCTTGTTTGGCTTATGCCAATGATCCGAATATTTCTATTGAAGGGTTAATGGAACATATTTCGGGTCCAGATTTCCCTACTGGTGGTATTATTTACGGTAAATCTGGCATTGTCGATGCGTACCGTACTGGTAAAGGTCGTTTGCATATTCGTGGTAAATATCACTTCGAAGAAGATCCGAAAACCGGTCGGACCACCATTGTGTTTACCGAAATTCCGTATCAGGTCAACAAAGCAAGAACCATTGAACGTATTGCTGAACTGGTCAAAGAAAAGAAACTTGAAGGCATTTCGGAACTGCGTGATGAGTCTGATAAAGACGGTATGCGTATTGCGATTGACCTCAAACGTGGCGAAAATGCTGAAGTTGCGGTGAATAATTTATTCTTGCATACCCAGTTGCAAAATTCGTTCAGCATCAACATGGTTTGTTTAGACAATGGTCAGCCAAAGTTGATGAATTTAAAAGATATTATTGCGGCATTTATTCGTCATCGCCAAGAAGTGGTGACGCGTCGTACCATGTTTGAATTGCGTAAAGCACGTGAACGTGGACATATCTTAGAAGGTTTAACGGTTGCTTTGGCGAATATTGATGCCATTATTGAAACCATTAAAACTTCTGCCAACCCAAGCGAAGCACGTGAACGTTTACAAGCAGGCGAGTGGGCTGGCGGTGGTGTGGTGGCATTGCTTGAAAAAGCCGGTGCAATTTCGGTACGTCCAGATGAAATTGAAGGCGAAGACCCAAGCCGTCCATTTGGTTTGTCGGGTGAAATTTATCGATTATCGCCAACCCAAGTTGCGGCAATTTTAGAGTTACGCTTACACCGTTTAACTGGTTTAGAGCAAGATAAACTACACGCCGAATATACTGAAATCTTGGGGCAAATTGCTGGATTAACGGCAATTTTAAATGATTTCAACTTGTTGATGAATGTGATTCGTGAAGAACTTGCATTGATTTTGCAGCAATATGGCGATGGTCGTCGTACTGACATTGTGGAATCAGGTGTAGATTTCTGTCGTGAAGATTTGATTCCAGAAGAGCAAGTGGTGTTAACCGTTTCGCAAACTGGTTATGCCAAAACGCAACCACTGTCTGATTATCAAGCACAACGTCGTGGTGGTCGTGGTAAGTCTGCAACTACCATGAAAGATGACGACATCATCCAACATTTAATTGTTGCTTCTAACCATGCCACCGTACTGTGCTTTACCAATGTCGGTAAGGTGTATCGCCTGCGTGTGTTTGAAGTGCCACAAGCCTCTCGTGGTGCCAAAGGTCGTCCAATTGTCAACTTGTTGCCACTGGAAGCCAATGAAACCGTAACCGCAATTTTACCGTTGACTGAGTTCCCAGAAAACCATTTTGTGTTTATGGCAACAGCTTCGGGCACGGTAAAACGTGTTGAATTGGTACAGTTTAGCAATGTGCGTTCCAATGGTTTACGTGCCATTGAACTAAATGAAGAAGACACCTTAATTGGCGTTGCAATTACCGATGGTAATCAGCAAATTATGCTGTTCTCCAATGAAGGTAAAGCGATTCGTTTTGCTGAAACTGATGTGCGTGCTATGGGGCGTACCGCCAAAGGTGTGCGTGGCATGCGAGTCAAATTGGCTAGCAACAGCATAGAAGTTGAAGATGCCGAAGTTGAGACTGATGATAGCGATGACAATGATGATTTATCCGATTCAAATGTGCTCAGTCGTATCGTTTCACTGGTGGTGGTTCCTGTAACGGGTGAAGTACTCTGTGCTTGTGCCAATGGTTATGGTAAACGCACCCCAGTGGGTGACTTCCCAACCAAGAAACGTGGTGGTAAGGGTGTCATTGCCATTAAAACCAGCGAACGTAATGGTGAATTGGTTGGTGCAGTTTCGATTGATGAAAGCAAAGAGCTGATGTTGATTTCTGATGGTGGAACTTTGGTGCGTACACGCGCCGCAGAAGTTGCAACCACAGGTCGTAATGCACAAGGTGTACGCTTAATTCGTTTAAGTGATGCTGAAACGTTGGTTGGTGTAGTTTCAATTGAAGCTGTAGATGATGAATTAGACGTTTTAGATGAAGTTGCAGCGCCTGCTGCTGAAACAACAGCTGTTGAAGATGTTTCATCTGAACTAAAAGATGATGCAGAGCCAAAAGTCTGAGCAATCTAAGTTGTAAAAAAGGAAGCCTATGGGCTTCCTTTTTTATTGGGGGTAGTTTTTTAGTCTAGTTTGATGGAGATTCATCGCGCATTGGTATCATACAAAATGATATAAATATTTCTATTCAAAATGATGCTGCGCTGAATTTGAACTGTATTCAGCGGAAATAGCGGTAATGTAATCTTTGTGAAATATGAAATTAATCACCATCATAATAATTGATGATATTCATGTATTTTTCTGCGAGGGAATCGACCATAATATAGCGCTATTGTTGTTGTCTCCCTAAGAGTTTCTGATTATGTCTGAACTTGATCAAAACACGCAAACTCCTGATGACCAATCAGAGTTGACGATGTCTATTTTAATGACGCCTGATATGGCAAATTTTTCAGGTAATGTTCATGGAGGTGCAATTCTAAAACTGCTCGACCAAGTGGCCTATGCCTGTGCCAGTCGTTATTCTGGTAGCTATGTCGTGACCTTATCGGTAGATAAAGTGAACTTTAAAGAACCGATTTATGTGGGTGAGTTGGTGACATTTTTAGCCAGCGTCAATCACGTTGGGCGTACCTCTATGGAAATTGGCATTCGGGTGGAAGCACAAAATATTCAAAAGCGTACCATTCGTCATACCAACACCTGTTATTTCACGATGGTGGCGGTCGATGAGCAGCGTAAGCCAATGCCAATTCCGCAGTTAAAGCTCGATACCGATTGGAAGCGTTGCCGTTCTGAAGCCGCAGAACAACGTAAAGTGATGCGTTTGCAAGAAGTTCAACAACCTTCATGTAGTATATTTAAGCCGAATACACAGTGTTAATTGCAGGCTAAATTTCATCTCAGCTTAAAAAAAGATCGAACCGCAGCATGGTTCGATCTTTTTTTATTTGCAATGCCGCGAACATTGCAAATGAGGCGGATGTTTAAAAACGATTTCTCGTTTGCGCTAGAGTGGTTTTAGTTACTCGCCACTGGTGCAGATGCAGCTTCACTTGCTACCGCAGCAGTTGCATCACTCGTTTCTTGGCTTTCTGTTGCGGACTGTTCTTGGCTTGCAGGTTGTTCTTGACTAGAAACCACAACTTTTTCTTCCACTGGCACAGGTGCCGGTTGATGTTTTTCAGCAGCAAAAGCTGTTGTAGCGCTAAGTGCAAGGGTAGTGGCGAATAATGTTTTAGTCAGTTTCATGTTTGGCATCCATAGTTAGATTAGGTTAGAAAAACCACCGTATACTGTGCATTAACGCAGTTTGAGCGGTGATGATCATGCTAGAAGCTAAAACTATTTGTGATAATACGCTTCACAATCAATTACGTTATTCTTAACAATGTGAAATATTGCACAGCGCTATGTGGTAGCTGTGTTAAAAAATCGCAATAAATCGCTGCTCAACATGTATGCAAATATTTCCACTTGTTTGCAAAATAGCCAAAGCATTTACATGTTTGTTACGTTGTAGCGTAATAAATGCCCCGATTTGATCGAATCGCAGTTTTATTTACATAAATTTTCTCTTTAAAATGCAATAAATCTTTTAGATCGAGCGTTTCGTGAAACTTGTTGCCGCAAAAGCAGTTCCCACACATATTATTTCTGGCTTTCTAGGGGCAGGGAAAACCACGCTATTACAACATTTATTGACCCAAAAGCCTGAACATGAAGTCTGGGCGATATTGATGAATGAATTTGGGCAAATTGGCATAGATCAGCAACTAATTCGCCAACAATCAGGTTATGCAGTCAAAGAATTATTGGGCGGTTGTTTATGCTGTAGTAGTCAATTGCCAATGCAACTTGCATTGTCACGGTTACTGAGTGAAACCAAACCAGATCGGTTATTCATTGAGCCAACTGGTTTGGGGCATCCCGCGCAATTGGTAGAGCAACTTAGTGAAGCGCATTGGCACAGTAGTTTAGTTTTGCGGGCGCTGGTGGTGGTGGTCGATGGCAGCCGTTTGCATGACCATGCTTGGGTACAGCAGCATTTATATACCGATCAACTGAAAGCTGCACAAATTGTGGTGTTATCGCATGTCGATGCTATGACTGAAATGGATCATCAAGCCTATGTCGCATTGCAGCAAGAGTATCAACAACAAATTCAACATTGGATAGCAGCAGAACAGGGGCAGGTTGCCTTGCAACAATTAGATGTAGTGCAACAGCTGCCACAACGTAAAATTCAGCCTTTATTAAAGTTACAACACGCTGCATTGGATGCTGAGTCGCAGCCCATCAAACAACTGCCTTATCATTATGTGGAAACTGCACAAGGTTTTAGCGTAGCGGGTTGGAAATTTCCCAAGCGTTGGCAATTTAATTTCGATCAATTACTGGATGTATTGTGTGCACAGCAACATTGGTTGCGCATTAAAGCCATCTTTCATACCGATCAAGGTTGGAAAAGTTTTAATTTTAATCCGCAGCAATTTAACTATAAGTCAGTCGACGCCAATATTGATAATCGGCTAGAAATCATTTGCCAAACTGAACAGGTTTGGCTGACATTTGAAACGCAATTATTGGCGTGCCGTATCGACACTACGCCGAGTGATTGCCGGTGAAATCACCGCATTTTTTGCACAAAATAGAGTATGCTTAGCGCACATTTGAGGACACGATTTATGGCGTTAAAAGCAACAATATATAAGGTAGATTTAAACATTGCCAATATGGATGTGCATGTTTATGCAGATTATCAACTCACCCTTGCTTTGCATCCGTCAGAAACCATAGAGCGTTTAATGGTGCGTATTTTGGCTTATGCACGCTATGCGCACGAGCAGTTAGAATTTACCAAAGATTTATTTGAAACCGATGAACCTGCGCTATGGCAAAAAGATCTGACTGGGCTGTTAGACAAATGGATTGAAGTGGGCTGTCCATCTGAAGATAAAGTCAAAAAAGCCAGTGCACGCTGTAAGCACATTGCAGTGATTTGCTATGGCTCACAAGCCGACGATTGGTGGCAAAGAAATAGCAAGATTAAAACCCTGAGCAATGTCGAAGTTTGGCAAATTGCAGCGCAAAGTTCGCAAGCGTTGGAGCAATTATGCGAACGTACCATGCAG
>SSHD01000077.1 GCA_008017255.1 Acinetobacter sp. | reverse complement strand
GCGTTTATTGCGGAAACCAATGCCAAAGCAGAAACCATTGCCACCCGTAAAGCCAGCCAAAATACACTACAGGCATTCGGCCCATTACTTCCTGAATTATTAGGTGGTTCGGCTGACTTAGCAGGTTCTAACTTAACACTTTGGAAAGGTTGCCAAGGCGTACAAGACAATCCTGCGGGTAACTACGTGTATTACGGCGTTCGCGACCTTTCCAGAGTGTTAAGTTAGAACCTGCTAAGTCAGCAGAACCACCTAATAATTCAGGCAATAATGGACCAAAGGCTTGTAAGGTATTTTGGCTGGCTTTACGGGTGGCAATGGTTTCTGCTTTGGCATTGGTTGCCGCAATAAACGCATCTGCTTGTGCAGCAAATTCAGCAGGTAATTCACCATTGATGCGACGTGATAAGTCTGCTGCTTCCATTGGGTATTTTGCTTGATATTGCGTAAATAGCTCATTCCAAGCGGCTTCAGAGCTTTGGCCTTTTGCTTTTGCATCCCATGCTGCATAAACATCTTCAGGAACGGCAAATGCGGTTTGATCTGTCCAACCTAATGCTTCACGTGTTAAAACAATTTCATCTTTACCCAATGGCGCACCATGGCAGTCTTCTTTACCTTGTTTATTTGGTGAACCTAGACCAATAATCGTTTTACAGATGATGATCGTTGGTTTGTTGCTTTCTGCTCTAGCATCAACCGTTGCTTGACGAATTGCGTCTGTATCATGTCCGTCTACACGTAGTACTTGCCAACCATAGGCTCTGAAACGCTGTTCAGTGTCATCACTGAACCAACCTTCAACTTCGCCATCAATTGAAATGCCGTTATCGTCATAGTACGCAATCAATTTGCCTAAACCCAAAGTGCCCGCCAATGAACAGACTTCATGCGAAATCCCTTCCATCAAACAGCCATCACCTAAGAAGCAATAAGTAAAATGATCGACAACTTGAATATCAGCTTTGTTAAATTGTGCTGCTAAAGTTTTTTCCGCCAGTGCAAAACCGACTGCATTGGCAATACCCTGACCCAATGGGCCTGTGGTGGTTTCAATGCCCGGTGCATAACCAAGTTCTGGGTGTCCAGGAGTTTTAGAATGTAGTTGACGAAATTGTTTTAAATCTTCAATAGATAAGTCATAACCCGTTAGGTGCAATAACGCATATTGCAACATTGAGCCATGACCATTCGACAATACAAAACGGTCACGGTTCGCCCATTGTGGGTTGCTAGGATTATGATTTAAAAATTCACGCCAAACGACGTCTGCGATATCTGCCATCCCCATTGGTGCGCCAGGATGCCCTGAGTTCGCTTGTTGCACAGCATCCATTGCCAAGACACGAATTGCATTGGCAATACGGCGTTCATTTAAAGGGGTGGTCATAAGTCAGAATCCGTTTAAATCAAAGAGATAACAGCAGATGAAAAATCATCTTGCTTAAACTGCGACTATTGTCTTAAAAAAACGTCAGTGGGTAAAGCATAATCCACGATATTTATGCGATTTCAGCGTTGCATTTGATTATTGCTGCGAAATAATCAGCTGCCCAAGCGATATATTGCCGTTTCAACACCATTGAAATTTTGCACAGCTTGATCGGTCGCTTGTTTTTGGTTGCCGCCACTGAGTATTTTTCGCTTCAATTGCAATAAAAATCACATGCAAATGAAATAAATTCATGCATTTTAGTCAGCTTTTGCTAGTCCTATGCGCGAACTCGATGTAACATACCGTGTCTTTTTTAAAACAACCCTGATAGGACGTTCATGCGCGAGTATGCTGTTTTTACTTCAGAATCTGTAAGCGAAGGTCATCCAGACAAAATGGCTGACCAAATTAGTGATGCGATTTTAGATGCCATTCTAAAAGAAGACCCGTATGCGCGTGTTGCTTGTGAAACCTTAGTAAAAACAGGTGCAGTGGTTCTAGCGGGTGAAATTACGACTACAGCCAATGTCGATTTTGAAGGCATTGTACGTCAAACCGTCAATGGTATTGGTTATCATCATTCCGACTTAGGTTTTGATGGCTCGACTTGTGCGGTCATTAATATGCTTGGCAAGCAGTCGCCAGATATTGCGCAAGGTGTAGACCGCCAAAAACCAGAAGAACAAGGTGCGGGCGATCAAGGCTTAATGTTTGGCTATGCCAGCCACGAAACCGAATTTCTAATGCCAGCGCCTATTTCGTATGCACATCGTTTAGTGGAAAAACAAGCTGAATTGCGCCGTTCAGGTCAACTGGCTTGGTTGCGTCCAGATGCAAAAAGCCAAGTCACTTTTGCTTATGAAAATGGTCAGCCTGTCCGCTTAGACGCAGTAGTACTTTCGACTCAACATGACCCAGAAATTTCACAAAGCCAGCTTAAAGAAGCTGTGATTGAAGAAATTGTGAAAGCAGTGATTCCTGCACACATGTTGCATGCCGACACCAAGTTTCACATTAACCCAACTGGTATTTTTGTGATTGGTGGGCCAGTTGGTGACTGTGGTTTAACTGGTCGTAAAATTATTGTCGATACCTACGGCGGTATGGCGCGTCATGGTGGTGGTGCTTTCTCTGGTAAAGACCCATCTAAAGTTGACCGCTCTGCTGCTTATGCAGGTCGTTATGTGGCAAAAAATATTGTGGCGGCAGGTTTGGCTGAAAAATGTGAAATTCAAGTCAGCTATGCCATTGGTGTGGCAGAACCAACGTCTATTTCAATTAATACTTTTAACACTGGAAAAGTATCGGACGAGTTGATTATTCAACTGGTACGTGAGCACTTTGACTTACGTCCATACGGCATTACTCGTATGTTGAATTTATTGCAGCCGATGTATAAACAAACTGCTGCGTATGGTCACTTTGGGCGCTTAGGATCAGACACTGCATTTACTTGGGAAAAAACCGATAAAGTTGAATTGCTCAAAGATGCTGCTGGTTTATAAGTCTATAAAAAATTATAAAAAAGCTCGCATACTGCGAGCTTTTTTATACCCCAAAAATTTATTTGGCTGTGTTCGGATTTTGCTGAAACAGCTCAAAAAATGAATTACCTTGCACAGATCGATCATCTTGCTGATGCTGCACGTATAAATGCGCCAGTTGAATAATAATGACCACAGCAAAACATACCGCCACACAAAACATCCATAAGCCATACGGACTTTTGATATGCTGAGAACCACAGTACGGACACGCTTTGTCTGTAGATGCAACAACCTTGTCACAACATGCACAATGATATTGATATAACATCATTTATTGCTCCTCTTTATATTTTATTATTTTCCTTTTACAACAACTTTTACCATCGGACTTTTATCCTAAGAGAAAAAAACACAAAATTCAATCTGGTTTTGTTTTATCTGTTATATCTTAAAGTTAATTTATACTTTTCAATATGTTACTTTGTACTGTAAGTAAAATTTACCCATGAATTTGTTTTTGATTATGCACATGATTTACCAAAACAACTTCAACAAACAATTTGCTAAAATGATTGGGTATGAATGAGGAGTTGCAGCATGACGCAATTGATTAACAAAGGTGGTTTTCGTGAGCGTGCTAATCGGAGTCGAAAATACCAACAATCGGAAAATGAACTTACCACACTGCCGCCTAGCCACTATCAACCATCAACTGAAAAAGAACGAAAAACCGTTGCAGATGCTCAAGCACAGCAAGATCAAGCTAAGCATCAGCCATAAAAAAGCACACGATATACAGTGTGCTTGGCGCATAACACAGTTTAATTTACATCTTTAAATTCGATTTTCTTGTGGTCTGGTTTTACTTCACGTGCTTCACCATCAATAATAGTTGAATCACGGTATTGACCACCACTTTGTTGTTGTTGCATTTCTTGCATTTGGCGCATCATATCCGCAAAAGGGTTTTGTCCTGTCGCATCACCACCTGCCATACCGCCCATCATTTTTTCCATCATGGCTTGTTGGCGTTTTGCCATAGTTTTCATTAAGCCATTACGCAAAGCAGTTTGCACTGCGGGAATCAACACCAATAGCGCCAAAACATCAGTGATTAAACCCGGTAACGTGAGCAAGAAACCCGACATGGCAAGGGCTAATTTTTTACTCACGGCTGGGTCTGCACCTATCTGCCCTGTCATTTGCATCTGCTGCAATTGCGGCATAATGTGGGCAGTACTCGAACGTAGCAAATTTAGCCCGAGCATAAATGCCAGTACAAACCAAAAGAATACATACCACATGCTGCCAACCAGATCGCCCACTGCAATCCAAACCAGAACTTCAGCAATGCCACCAAACAGCAAAATTAGCAGTAGAGTCATCTTAAATCTCGAAAATTAAACAGCTGTGCAAAATAAGCATTGCGCAGTAAATTAAATAAACACAACATTTAAATTGATGGGTGCATTTGTCGATTTATCAAGGCTTGAGTGCTTATTTATTTGTCGAAGAATCTGAGCTTGTTGAGGCTGCATAAATGAAACCTCAACGGAGGCTAACCACATGCGGCATGAGTGATTTTTTTAGATTGTGGGTCTATGGTAATGGTAATACGGGTTTCGCTATAGTCCATGGTTACCGCTTGGTTTGGACCTACACGCCGTACAACGGTCGCTGCGGTTTTTTGCTGAATTTGAGCATCGCTCAGCCCCGCTTTACCCACCAATTTTTTCGCCTGATCTGGCAGGCACAGACTTGGGGTGGCATGATTGCTATGGTCGCCGTTAGCTGAAGACGTGTTGTGATGTGGTGCAGCTGCACAAGCGGCAAGTGGTAACAGTATTAAACTCAAACATAGAATATTTTTCATAGCACAAACTTGCAAAAACCTAACCATAGCAAATAAATTCAGCAGCTATGTTTCTTATTTGCAACAAGTGCATGATATGCCATCATAAAATCACAATGAAAAAACACCTGCATCAATCACATCTTATTTGCTAGACAAAGTCTAACCGTTGAGATGAAACCCACACAGGTGCTTTCTTTTGTTATGCACTATAGACTTGTAATCAGTATGACCACAAAACCAAACAACAACGAGCCTATAGATCTTTTACAATGCACATGAACTTCTTGTTCAAACCTTTGTGTATACGGTTCTAAGTTTTCCATAACCTTACTGCCCATTCTGATGTACTGCACTTATTAATTTGCAGAATTAAGCGATAGATTGAAATTAGCAAAAAGTCGTATATGTTGATAGGTTAATTTATTGTATAAATAACCATTTTATGACAATTTTAGTCACATTTACTCAAATAAAATTCACTCTAATGTCTATTGCATCACAAAGTTACACTGCTTGATTTTACTGATGTGCTATTGTTGTTTTGGAATCTGCAAGATGCTGCATGCAAGCCGCAAAAAAAAGCCCACCAAAGTGAGCTATTTTTTTAACGGTTTTAAGTATTACTGAACGACTGTGATACCAGTTGCTTGAGGTCCTTTTTTACCGTCAGCAATAGTAAAAGACACACGTTGCCCTTCATGTAAAACTTTGAAACCGCTGCTTTGGATTTCGCTAAAATGAGCAAAAACATCTTGCCCAGAATCTGCATGGATAAAACCGAAACCTTTAGTTTCGTTGAACCACTTCACTGTACCAGTCACAGTATTAGACATAACTTTAAACCTATTTGTAAAAAACTTGAGAATGCTTAAGCAGCATTTAACTTGAAATAATAACCTTGAAACTAAATCTGATAAAACGAGAGGTTTGGCTAAACTACGAAATCCAGGATTTGTTGAATCAACACTATTATTCTTCTAGTTCCAAATACTATACACGCTTTATCCTGCTAAGCAATCAATATCTTTGATTATCAATATATAATATGGGGCGTGTAACTCTCTGGATCACAAGCAAGCTATTGCTGCTACGTAAGATTAATGTAGTTTTGAGTTGCAAATTACACGCAAATTACAACAATATTCATACAAATCAGAATGCTAAAAAAATAGCATGCAGCTGAAAATCCATTATGTAACAATAGCCCTCCTCTTTGGTTATAATCGTGCCGCATGACACTTATTATTGGTATAGACCCTGGTTCACGCTTAACTGGTTATGGAATTATCGAAAAAGACGGCAACAACTTACGTTTTGTCGATGCAGGCACTATTCGTACCGAATCGGCGGATATGCCTGAGCGTTTAAAGCGTATTTTTGCCGGTGTAGAACGAATTGTGAAATTTCATGGTCCAACCGAAGCCGCAGTAGAACAGGTGTTTATGGCACAAAACCCCGACTCTGCTTTAAAGTTGGGGCAAGCACGTGGTGCAGCTATTGCCGCATTGGTCAATTTAGACTTACAAGTAGCGGAATATACCGCACGGCAAATTAAGCAAGCGGTTGTCGGTTATGGCGCTGCCGATAAAGAACAAGTACAGATGATGGTAATGCGCTTACTCAATTTGAGCATTAAACCACAACAAGATGCTGCCGATGCCCTTGCCGCTGCGATTTGTCATGCTCATGCGTCAGGCAGTATGAGCAAACTGGCAGTTTTAAATGCCTTAGGCGGCATGGCACGTGGGCGCAGTCGTTCCAGCAGTCGGCGGCGTTGATTTAGCACTGTATCAGCACAAATACACTATTTTTTCAATGGATTTAATTGTGATCTATGCGTTGATGCGCAATTTCATAAATTTTATTCTTTTCACGTTTCCCAACTGAAATTACAAAAACTAAAATTGCTTCATTTTATACTTGATACACCAAACGATAACCCGATGTTTTTAATTTAATTTTAAAGCAATTATCTCGTCCACTTAAGCGATTTGCTTCTATATGTGGATGCT
The DNA here is from genome assembly GCA_008017255.1 of Acinetobacter sp. Lineage (GTDB taxonomy): Bacteria > Pseudomonadota > Gammaproteobacteria > Pseudomonadales > Moraxellaceae > Acinetobacter. Next base: position 1,821 of record SSHD01000077.1, on the reverse strand, counting down.
CTAACATCTTAGCCAGTTTCTTTTTAAATTGCGTTCGAATCGTATCGCCTAATTTCTGCCATTCTTTTAAAGCTCTAGCATCGAACTCAAGCTCACAGGTCATCCAAACTTACCTTAATGCTTTTTTGTGGGTTCGCTAGACGTTCTTTTACTATCGCAATAAGTTCAGCATCTTCTTCTGATACAACTATCGTTTTAAATGGCAACTTTTTTTGATCTGCAACATACGGCAAAGTTTGGCGTAATAGCTCCGATGGCGTTACGCCCAACTCATCCAAAGCTGCGTAAGCACGTTGTTTTAAATCATCTTCAAGACGAATTGTAATTGTAGACATTGTAAGCTCCGTAATAACATTTGTATGTACAGTTGTTAGTACATCTTATTTCTTTGCCTATATTTCAATATGCACACATCCTCAATCATTTCCCCCAACAGATTTAAAGCAATATCTAAACTGAATTTTACTGCATCAAGCAACCTTGCTGCCATGTTTGAATACTTTAGCTAAGATAAACAGGGCTATGCTAAACTGGCTTCTGCATGCGTGTTCCTTTTATCTTTCATTATGGTTTCTTGCACAGTGTCAAAAAAAATCCCTGTAGATCAAGTAGATTTAGACGCGCTCAAAGCGTGGATAAAAGCACAGGCTTTGGACTTGGGCTTTAGTGATTGTGTGATTGCCAAACCAGATACTCAACATGAATTAGCGCGTTTAAAAGAATATTTAAAACGTGGTTATCATGGTGATATGAAGTTTTTGGAAGAAAATTTAGAGAAACGTGCCGACCCTACTTTGCTCATTCCCAACACCAAAAGCGTGATTTGTGTACGCATGAACTATTTGGTCAGTTCACCCAAAGCACGTTATGTTCCCTTTGAGCCAAATTCAGCGATTATTGCGCGTTATGCACGCGGTCGTGATTATCATAAAATCATGCGCGGGCGCTTAAAAACCCTTGCGACTCGAATAAAAGAAAAAGTCGGCGAATTTGAGTCACGCCCTTTTGCCGATTCTGCGCCAGTATTTGAAAAATCTTTGGCTGAAAGCGCTGGTATGGGTTGGACAGGCAAACACACCTTATTAATCAATAAAAAATCTGGGTCTTTTTTTGTGTTGGGTGAATTATTCACCTCACTCGATTTACCTTTTGATGAACCCACCACCGCACATTGTGGTTCGTGTACAGCATGTATTGATATTTGCCCGACCCAAGCCATAGTTGAACCTTATATGTTGGATGCTCGAAAGTGTATTGCATATTTAACTATTGAATATAAAGGTATTATTGCAGAAGAATTGCGCAAAGCAATTGGTAATCGAGTGTTTGGTTGCGATGATTGCCAACTGATTTGCCCTTGGAATAGTTTTGCTAAAAAAGCCGTGATTGACGATTTTAACCCACGACATAGTTTAGATAACATCAGCTTGCTTGCGTTGTGGCAATGGGATGAAACAACCTTCTTAGAACGCACCGAAGGCAGCCCGCTGCGCCGTACTGGGTATCAATCGTTTAAACGTAATATTGCAATTGGACTCGGCAATGCGCCATACTCGGCGCAAATTGTCGCTCAATTGCAACACGGCAAAAGTTGCCATCATGATGACATCGTTAATGTGCATATAGATTGGGCAATCGCGCAACAGTTGCAACAACAAGCGCAATAATTTAAGTAATCTGCAGGGATATGAACATGACCTTACGTAATGATTGGACGCGGGATGAAATCCAAGCCTTATATGAGCAGCCTTTTTTAGATTTGGTCTTTGCCGCGCAAAGTGTTCATCGTCAACATTTCCAAGCCAATACCATTCAGGTCAG
>SSHD01000092.1 GCA_008017255.1 Acinetobacter sp. | reverse complement strand
TATGGGATAGCGATTATAGTGCCGCATGCTGCTTATCTAGCTTTTATAAAAAAACCCAACAATGATCCGACACCGCTACGTTGTAGGACATTATGCCTTATCTTGGGGAACTAAGCTACAGCTATAGTGCACTGAAATACTTGTTTTAAAACCCGATTTATTTTGTAGGGATTGTATAAAGAGGATGTCTTTTTATTATTTTTCAAGGTGCTATAAGAATAAGTTGCATAAAATGTATTTTGCATGCAACTTATTCAAATAATTGATGATGCTTATTTCTGAATCACCTTGGTTTTTGCCAATTTATCATGCAAAGTTTGACGGTTTTTATTGAGCGCCAAAACATAATCTACAATGGTAATGAATGGCATGAATAGCACATTCAGTACAATAAACAGCACACTTCTTAACCAAAATGCACGAATAGTCGTGGTGGGTTGATTGCTTTCTACATCGACAATTTGAATATTGGTCATTTTTTTACCTAGGCTTTGCCCAGATTTGGCAATAAAAAATGCCTGAATCATCAACATCACAATCACATAAAGCAACATGCTAAGCCATGCTTCAGTTGGTATAAGCAGAAATAACTGTTGTTGTAATTCAGTTGCTTGGGTCGATGCAATTTCAGCCGTTTGCAGCTGTTTTTGAATATCAAACAGTGCTTTGTATTGGCTTTCATTAAAGAAAAAAGAGGGGATTGCCGCAACAGGTAGCCACAGGCTTAAGTCCAATATTTTAGCCAATGCGCGACTATGAAAGGCAGCTAAATTGGTTTCTGGCTTAGCGTTGAATTGCGTGCTGTTGCTCTGCTGCACGGCGGCTGGCTCTACAGTATCAAATACAGGTGCTAGAGCCGGCTGGTACAACAATTTGCCTTGAGTAAGTTCGCCTAAGGTTTTCCATTCCGCCATGCCTTGATGCCAAACTAAATCGGTCAATAATACCTGTTGACTGGCGAGCATTTGGTTGAGTTGTTCTAAACTATAAGGCCCAGCTTGTTGATTGTTACGAGCCAAGTAAATTTGCATAATGTTAAAATCTCGAGGTCTAAAGATGCAAAAAGACCCACGAATGGGTCTTTTTGAAAGAAAATTAGGCTTTTTTGATTTGCTCTTCGGCAAGGAAGAACCACGTATCAAGTACCGAATCTGGGTTGAGTGAAACCGACTCAATGCCTTGTTCCATGAGCCATTTTGCAAGGTCAGGGTGGTCAGAAGGTCCTTGACCGCAAATACCCACGTATTTACCTGCTTTACGACATGCATGAATTGCCATTGACAATAAGGCTTTTACCGCAGGATCACGTTCGTCAAACAAATGTGACACAATACCAGAGTCACGGTCTAAACCGAGGGTGAGTTGGGTTAAGTCATTTGAACCAATTGAGAAGCCATCAAAGTGTTCAAGGAATTGTTCCGCCAATAGAGCATTGGTTGGCAATTCGCACATCATAATCACTTTTAAGCCGTTTTCGCCACGTTTCAAGCCGTTTTGTGCCAGTAATTCAACCACACGTTTTGCTTCTGCAACGGTACGCACAAAAGGAATCATAATTTGAATATTGGTTAAGCCCATTTCGTCACGTGCTTTTTTCAAGGCACGGCATTCTAGCTCGAAGCAATCACGGAAGTTATCTGACACATAGCGGCTTGCACCACGGAAGCCCAGCATTGGGTTTTCTTCTTCAGGCTCGTATAACTTACCACCAATTAGGTTGGCATATTCATTCGATTTAAAGTCCGACATACGCACAATCACTGGTTTCCCGGCAAATGCTGCGGCAAGGGTTGAAATACCTTCCACCAACTTTTCTACATAAAATTCGATAGGAGATGAATAACCCGAAGTCCGAGTTAACACTGCCGCACGAGTTTCACGCGGTAAGCTGTCAATATTGACCAATGCTTTTGGATGCACACCAATCATACGGTTAATGATGAATTCAAGACGTGCCAAGCCAATCCCTTCGTTTGGAATTTGCGCAAAGTCAAAGGCACGGTCTGGGTTGCCCACGTTCATCATAATTTTGAATGGAAGTTTCGGCATGGAGTGAATCGAATTACGCTGAACTTCGAAATCTAACGCACCTTCATAAATGAAACCTGTATCACCTTCAGCGCAAGAAACAGTAACTTCTTGGCCATCAGTCAGCACTTCAGTGGCGTTGCCGCAACCCACAATGGCTGGAACACCGAGTTCACGTGCAATAATCGCAGCATGGCAAGTACGACCACCACGATTCGTGATAATCGCCGCCGCACGTTTCATGACAGGTTCCCAGTCTGGGTCAGTCATGTCAGATACAAGTACGTCACCATCTTGCACTTTGTCCATTTCTTTAATTGAGGTGACGACACGAACTTTACCTGAACCAATTCGCTGACCAATTGAACGACCTTCACAAACCACCGTGCCACGTTGTTTGAGCAAGTAGCGCTCCATGGTACCGACATTTTGACGGCTTTTTACCGTTTCGGGACGTGCTTGAACGATATAAATTTGACCATCATCGCCATCTTTCGCCCATTCGATGTCCATTGGCGAACCATAATGGTTTTCAATGATTAAGGCTTGTTTGGCGAGTTCATGCAATTCATGGTCATTTAAAGCAAACTGTTGGCGTTCTTGCTTTTCAACATCTACTACCACTACAGATTTACCCGCAGCACCTTCTTCACCATAAATCATTTTTTGGTGTTTAGAACCGAGGTTACGGCGTAAAACTGAGTGTTTTCCACCGTTCAAAAGCGGTTTAGATAAATAAAATTCATCTGGGTTAACCGCGCCTTGCACCACCATTTCGCCCAAACCATAAGATGCAGTAATAAACACGACATCACGGAAGCCAGATTCGGTGTCTAAGGTAAACATAACGCCCGCAGCACCAGTTTCGGAACGCACCATGCGTTGTACGCCAGCAGAGAGTGCCACGACGCTGTGTTCAAAACCTTGATGCACACGGTAGGCAATGGCACGGTCATTATAAAGCGAAGCAAAAACTTCTTTAATGGCAATCAGTACGTTGTCGATACCGCGAATATTGAGGAAAGTTTCTTGTTGTCCTGCAAATGAAGCGTCTGGTAAGTCTTCGGCAGTGGCAGAAGAACGCACTGCAACCGCAATATCTGGGTTGCCTTTGGAAAGCTCTGTAAATGCGGCGCGAACGTCTTGTTCTAAACTTGCAGTCAGTGGCGTTTCAACAATCCAATTACGGATTTTGGCACCCGTTTCGGCAAGCGCAATTACATCGTCAACATTAAGCTGAGCAAGTTCTGCCTGAATGCGAGCGTTTAGACCGCTTTGCTCTAAAAACTCACGATAAGCCGCAGCAGTTGTTGCGAAACCACCAGGAACCGATACACCAGCATTGGATAAATGACTGATCATTTCACCCAGAGATGAGTTTTTCCCACCGACCAGCTCAACATCGTGTTTTCCTAATTTTTCCAGACCGATTACGCGCGCTTCCAAAGTATTTACTCCACTTTTTTGCAGTATGAATGACTATCTATTGGTATGAAATTATACGAAAGTGCCTAGATGTAGTATTTTACTAAGCGACAGTCATGTTAGATGGTTTACTATAATGATTATAAAGCACTAAGACAAATGTTTAAGGAGAATTTTGATGCCCGAAAGTAAACAAATTAAACGGAGTGTATTTTTTGTTTCAGATGGGACCGCAATTACCGCAGAAACCCTTGGACATTCACTACTTGCGCAATTTCCGCATGTCGAATTTGACATTCATATTTTGCCTTATATTACCACCGAAGAAGCGGCAATGAATGTGGTGGAAGAAATCAACGCATGTGAAACCCGAGATGGGTGTTTGCCACTGGTTTTTGATACCTTAGTTGACCCAAATGCTCGCGAAATTATCAATACTGCAAAAGCCGTTAATTTAGATGTATTTGAAGGCTTAATTAGTAAACTTGAGCAAGAGCTAGGTACGCCACCAACCACTTTAGTGGGGCAAACTCATGCCGTAACCAACTCAGAATCGTATAAAGCACGTATAGATGCAGTGCATTTTGCACTGGATAATGACGATGGCGCTCGCACTCGCCATTATGACAAAGCCGACCTGATTTTAATTGGCGTGTCACGCTCTGGTAAAACCCCGACCTCGATTTATTTATCGCTACAATTTGGCATACGGGTGGCAAATTATCCTTTAACGGAAGAAGATTTGGACGACAACCGACTGCCAGCGGTGCTTCGAGAGCACAAAAGTAAACTGTTTGGTTTAATGATTGATGCAGAGCGTTTGGTGGCAATTCGTAGTGAACGTAAAGCCAATAGCCGTTATGCCAGCTTTAGCCAATGTCAGATGGAGCTGCGTGCCATAGAAGGAATTTATATTTCCGAAGGCGTGAAGTATTTAAATGTGACGGAAATGTCGATTGAAGAAATTTCAACCCGTGTGCTGCAAATGACCGGTTTAAAACGCCGTATTGGCTAATTGTGTATTCATGAGATTTCTTTCATAAGTATTCATCACTCCTTTGTTTTCCCCCTTCTCAAGGCGGGATGAGGAACGATTGTAGTTCCGCAAGGGGGTTATGAAAGAGGTCTATGGATAAAAGCGTAGACGCATGTGCTGCGCTTTTTCCTTTAAAAAATAGAAAAATTGGAAAAATACATGATGAAAAAAATTATTTTAATTATAGCTTTAGTCTTTATCACCCCTGCCTATGCGGAAACTTTGGCTCAATTTGAGCGAAAACTGCTTAAAACCTATAGTCAAAAAGAATTTTATGAGGTGAATCAGGATATTGAATCGGCGGTAGTTGCTAAAATAAAAAAAGACCCCGCAAGTTTTAGTTATGCCTTTCCAGTGTTGAAAGAGCAATATCATCTGCGCATCCATTTTTCACCTGACAAACACTTAAAGTTTTATAGCTTTGATGTCGGCGGCGGTGGAACAATGGGCGAATATTCGGTTTATGTACAAACCCAACAGGCGGGTACAACCAGTTTAACCCCAATAGATAGCGGCGTGGTTTGGTACGTGAAACAGACCACATTGGCTAAGCAACCCGTGTATTTTGTGCAGAGTTATTATAAGGGCAGTAGTTGTGTGGGAGCTTATGCAATTCACGCCTTTAAGCCGAGCAAAACTGGCGGTATGCAAGCTGCTAAAGTTTTCCAAACCAAATCCGCCAAAATTGATCATATTGTTGTCGATTTTGACTGTAGAAACCATCAAGATGCTGGTGAGATGCCTAACTATATTCGTACCGACAAGGCATTAAAATATATTGATATTATGCTTTTAAATCAGCTGTATAAACCGCAAAATAGATATTTGCGTTATGGCAAAACGGGTACAGCTTATACATATACAGGTGTGGTGAAGTAAGTATTGTTTGATTCAACAATGCTTACTGTGCAAAAACATGGCTGAGTTGTTTTTAATCTGCATGAGCAGGCTAAAGTTATCTAAGCGTTTTTGTGTGTCGTAAATATCGCAGGTGAAAATAAATTCATCCACCTCATAATGTGCGGCAATTTTTTCCAAACCTGCTTTGACGGTCTGTGTATTGCCAATTTGTGCCATCGCAAAAAAGTTCTGAATAGACAATTGTTCGGCGCTGTTGGCTAAACCTTGTGTCGATTCAATTGGAGCTTTCAGTTTTAGGCTATGACCACGTATCAAGTTTAAAATGCGTTGATAGGAACTGGTGGCTAAATATTGTGCTTCGGCATCGGTTGTAGCAACGACGGTTGGCACGCCCATTGATACATAAGGTTGATCTAAATATTCTGAAGGCACAAAATTATCACGATACAGCTGAATGGCTTGACCTAGCATTCTTGGCGCAAAATGCGAAGCAAATGAATAGGGTAGCCCGAGTTTTGCTGCCAATTGCGCACTAAACAAACTCGAACCCAATAACCACACAGGTACGTGTGTATTTTGACCGGGTGTGGCGATAATTTTTTGATGAGGCTGTGGTGCTTTGAAATATTGCAAAATTTCTAGCACATCTTGTGGAAATTGCTCCTCGGTTTCTTGCCGTCCACGACGCAATGCACGCATGGTGAGTTGGTCGGTACCCGGTGCGCGACCTAAACCCAGTTCAAAGCGATTGGGATATAACGTTGCCAATGTACCGAATTGTTCTGCCACCACCAGAGGTGCATGATTTGGCAGCATAATACCGCCTGAACCTAAGCGTATATGCTGAGTATGTGCAGCAATAAAACCTAACAACACCGCAGTTGCGGAACTGGCGATACCATCCATATTGTGATGTTCGGCTAACCAAAAGCGTTCATAGCCTAGTCGTTCAGTATGTTGCGCTAGTTACAGCGCATGGCGAAGTGAAAATTCAATACTTTGGTCGTCTCGAACTGGGGCGAGTTCTAAAATAGAAAACTTAATGTCAGCAAGTGATTTCATGTGCAATACTCCAACCTTTATATCGAAATAATACGATATGTGGGGTGGGTTGTATATCGTTTTTACTCGATATTTGGTTTTTATACAAATGCAACCTGCAAATAAAAAACACCCCACATTAGACTAACATCGTCACAATATGGGGTGTAGCTGATATAGCTCAAGGAGGAATAGTTAAGATTGGCAACAATAATTAGTCACGGTGTTTGTACCAACCACGGTGCAAACCATTGTCATGGTGGTATTTTTTCTTAGATTTATAATCACGACGGTCAGCATAAGAGCGGTGACCATCATAACGGCGGTCATCATAGTTACGGTTATAGCGACGCTCATCATAACGGCGGTCATTATAATTGCGGTTGTAACGACGATCATATTCATCACGATCGTCTGCGACTTTTTGACCGAGCGCCGCACCACCCGCTGCACCTACGGCTGCACCAATATAACCACCATTGCTGCCAGCTATGTTACGACCGACGCTATAACCACCGGCACCACCCAAACCACCACCCAGTGCGGCTTCTGTGCGTTCACGTCTGTTACTTGCCGCCGCCGCACCACCTGCGCCGCCAATAGCAGAGCCAATGAGCGCACCCGAATGTCCACCGAGTTGTTGACCAATAGCAGTACCAACCACACTCCCTAAGGCAGAGCTTGCTGCCACTCGAGTGCTATTGTCTGCATGTGCAACGCTCAGTGCAGATGTAC
>SSHD01000004.1 GCA_008017255.1 Acinetobacter sp. | reverse complement strand
CTTTCGGTACTAAGTGGCACGAACTTAAAAATGAGTTCAATGTTAAGACCACCCAAAGCCAAAACAGTTTGCTGGCGACAATAGCAAGAGTGAACCACCTGATCCCTTCCCGAACTCAGAAGTGAAACCTCTTCGCGCTGATGGTAGTGTGGCGTTTGCCATGTGAGAGTAAGTCATCGCCAGCTTTTAAATACTAACACCCCCTCCGCTTATGCAGAGGGGGTGTTTTTTGTTGGGCGGCTATTGCAGAATGCAAACGTATTGTAACTATAATTATTTTAAGCGTTCTAATCCTGTTTAGTTGATCGTGCCAACCACGGTTGTAGGGAGTTGTGGTATTGCTTATCATTTAATTGGTTCTTTTAATTTTATTTGGAATTTAGGCCTCTACCAGTTTGGCATTCCACCGCACAGCGGTGGAACGAGGCAACAGATTAATCTGTTAAATAATTCACTATCAATGAGAGAGCTTTCTGATTATGAATTGAGTAATGTGACGGGGCAAGGTATTGCTTTCGTGATGAATGGTTGGACGAAAACCAGTCCTTTTGGTCATTCTGCTACGTCTACTACTGGGGCAGGCGTATATAGCTTTGGCAATTCAACACCCTTAGGATCATCCTTTTCAGACTATTTGTTAAATCAAGCTCAAAAAAGAGACACGACAGTTTTAGTATTTAATAATACAAGCAAAGCACAGGATCAGGCTGCTTTAAGTTATTGGTCAAGCTTTCCAACTTCAATTCTTACTAGTACTTGGCCTGATAGCTGCGCTCATAGATCAGCAGAAGGGTTTAAACAAGCTGGATTTACACTCTTAGATACAGGATTACCTAATGATATTTATTTACAATTAAAATATTTCTATACACCCAAAGTTTATAGCATTCCGCAAGGATCTAAAACGCCACCTCAAGAACTTTACGAATTTAATCCAAGGTGATAAAGATGAAAAAATGGCTAGTTTTAGGAGTATCATTAATTCTTATATTTTTTGTTTATCAATTTCTTCGGTACACTTACTTGGAGAAATCTTTTGATAAAGTTGAATTGTCCATGACAGTTGAGCAGTTAGACGATTTAATTAGTGCTACTTTTCAAACTGATAATTGTCCCCTAGGAGAGATTGAGGGTATATCAAAAAAAGAGCTTTTAAGATGTAATAAGGTGCGCATTTATCGCTTAGGAGTAGTTAAATTTGGACATGTTTACTTAGATAAAAAAGATAAGGTATTATTTAAGACAATAGTATTTTCTCCTTAAAACTTCTATTGTCTCGTTCCACCCCTGCGAAGTACACTTCTCAGGTGGAATGCCAAACTAGTTAATATTTAACAAAAAACCAATTATTCATCCGTGAGTAATTGGTTTTTTTTCAGCATAAACATATACAAAATAGCAAATTACACAGCAGTGCTTTTTGGCGGAATCAGCCTATAATAATCCAAACGCATTCCAACTCGAATAAGGAAATAACATGTCTACCGATCAACAATTTCCAACACCTGAAAATTTAGGTATAGCTGTCTATGCCAATAATGCCGAAGCCATTGGTAATACACCTTTAGTTCGTATCAATCGGCTGATTAAAACAGGCGCAACGGTACTTGCAAAAATAGAAAGCCGTAACCCTGCATTTTCGGTCAAATGTCGTATTGGTGCGGCTATGATCGCCGATGCTGAACAACGTGGCGTACTTAAAGCAGGGATGCATATTGTTGAACCGACTAGTGGGAATACAGGAATTGCATTGGCATTCGTCGCGGCTGCAAAAGGTTATGCCATTACCCTCACCATGCCATCGAGCATGAGCTTGGAGCGTCGCAAAGTCTTAAAAGCACTCGGAGCAAATTTAGTCCTGACAGATCCTGCAAAAGGTATGAAAGGCGCGATAGATGAAGCGGTGCGTTTGGTTACTGAAAACCCAGCGCTGTATTTTTTACCACAGCAATTTGAAAACCCAGCTAATCCACAAATACATGCGACTACGACTGGACCAGAGATTTGGCAAGCGACTAATGGTCAAGTGGATATATTAGTGGCAGGGGTTGGTACGGGCGGTACCATTACAGGCATTTCACGTTATTTTGAGCAAGTCCAAAACAAGCCATTGTATTCGGTTGCGGTTGAACCTGCTGAATCTGCCATCATCAGCCAAGCTAGACGTGGTGAAAGCATCACCCCTGCACCGCATAAAATTCAGGGCATAGGCGCGAATTTTATCTCTAAAAACTTAGACTTAGACTTAGTGGATGAAGTCTTAACGGTAAATAGTGCAGATGCGGTGCAGTGGGCAAGACAGTGTGCAACGCAAGAAGGGATTTTAGTCGGTATTGCAAGTGGTGCGGCATTGGCAGCAGCGGCGCAACTGGCTGAACGCCCTGAAAATGCAGGCAAAACCATTGTGGTGATTTTACCCGATAGCGGCGAACGTTATTTATCTTCGGTGTTATTTGAAGGTTTGTTTGACGAGGCTTAGTCTTCATCACAGATAAAAAACCATGCGACTCAGGCATGGTTTTTTATTGCCAGTTCAATTTAAAGTGCGTTTTTTAAGATTTTTTCATGCTTTTTGACTGAGCGTGCATATTTTTTGCCTTTGTGCCGAGTCCAAAAACTGCGTTTATAGCCAGTCGGCCCGACATTGTAATAGGCCAGTGCTTTAGGCCAACTGCCGGCAGATTTATAGTAGCTTGCCAACACATAAGCACCACAGTTGATGTTGATATTTTCATCGTATAAATTGCCTGGACAAGACTGCCGCCAATGACTTGGAATAATCTGAGTTAGACCTACCGCACCAGTCGGTGAGCGGGCGGAGCTTTTATAGTTGGATTCTTGGCGAATGACTGCAGCAAGTAATATTGGCGAAACATCATGCTGTTCTGAGCTTTGAATAATCATCGGCGACAGTCGATTGGCGGTATTTGGTGCGACTGCATAAGCGCTTTGTAGACCCGATGAGAGTTGCTTGGAACGCTGTGCCATCGAACCGCTGATATTGCTACAGGCACTTAGGGTCACGGCAAGCAGCAGCAGGCTGATTTTTACAGCCCATGGTATTGCGCTGTTCGTACGCAGCGTTGCAAGAGAAGAAATGTGCAAGAGAAACAACCAAGAGATGAAGCCAAATTTCTAAGGATGGTAGGCATAGGATGTTGTTACGTCAAGAGGTGAATTGCTATTAGGTATAGGCTAGTACAACCTAGGAAGTCTTTAGGCTGGCTTACACTCAGTGGAATAATGGAGAATTTTTATGCTATTGCACTTGCTGCTTGCATCCCAAAATTTAAAATAATTGACAAATCGGGTTTTTATTCTTAGATTTGGGGGGATTTTTTTTATTAAAAATTGCTTAAAAATAAACATAGATATAAAGGGTATATAAAATGAAACAACGTAATGTATTACTTATCGCTTCGTTATTGTTACTTGGCGGATGTGGAACAATAGGGAATATGGTTATTCAGGACGCATCACTTGAACAAAAGGCTGCATTTGCTTTAAATACGACAGCGGATAAAGTTAAAATTTCCAATCGTAGTGGTTCAGTAGATGGCACAATTAATTTTGTTGCCACGACAAAAGGTAAATCACATCAATGTTATATCACGACTATGGCAGGCGCAGTCAGTTCACAAGCCATTTGTTCAGGTTCAAATTCAGTTAAACAAAATAATAATCAATCTTGTAATGCGTTATTAAAAGCAGCAGGTCGTTGTTAAATATTGAGGTAAGAAAATGAAATATTCATATTTAATGAAATCGAGTGTTGTCTTAAGTATTGCATTGAGTTCGGTTTTATCTGCATGTTCTGATCCTAAAAAAGCATCGGAAGCGAATTTTAAAAAAGCAATTCAAGCTGCATTAGATAGTGATAATGAAGGAAAATTTTGCTTTACAGGTGTACGTTTTCCAGAAACTGAAAACCCATATAACAAAGATCGAAATAATATCTTACAAGTTTTGGAAAAAGAGGGCTTATTAAGTTCTTCAATGGTAGAGCAAAAAGGCTTTTTTGGTGGAGAAGCGAAACAGATAAAACAATATGGCTTAGCTGAAGCAGGTAAAAAATTTGTGCTTGATAATCAAATTTGTGTAGGTAAATTAGAAGTCATTAAGGTGACTAATTTTACAGAACCAAGTGATGGTCTCGGTCAAACCGTATCGCAGGCAGATTATACTTATACCATCAAAGATTTACCGAACTGGACAAAAAATCCAATATTACTAGCCGCTTATCCTAAGAGTTTTGGAAAATTAGAGAAAGGTGAAGAATTGGAAAAGAAAATGAACTTGATTTTAACTAACAATGGTTGGCAAGGGCATATTCGAAAAGGCGGTTTTTAAGTCACCACCAATTCAAAATCCACTACGGTGGATTTTTTTACTTTTATCCCTTTGATTCTGTATATTTTATAATCAAGTAAAATGAATGGATTTCATGTTAAAATGACCGGCTTTCATTTAAGGCTTTGTGTCGCACCCACATCGCCCGCAATATCTTTTCTCTTTTGCTAGCCGAGAACTCCCACCATGTCTACTGCTTATACAATGCAGACTGCGCCTAAAGCGCTGTTTGATTACGACAAATATTGGGCGTCATGTTTTGAACCTGCACCATTTTTGCCGATGTCACGAGAAGAAATGGACTTGCTCGGCTGGGATGCTTGCGACTTTATTTTGGTCTGTGGCGATGCTTATATTGATCATCCATCTTTTGTATCAGGGGTTATTGGGCGTGTGCTCGAGGCGCAAGGCTATCGGGTGGGGATTATTGCGCAGCCGGACTGGACCAATGCGGAAAGTTTCCGCGTACTGGGCAAACCCACTATTGCTTGGGGGGTCACCGCCGGCAATATGGATTCGATGATTAACCGCTATACCGCAGATCGTAAAATCCGTTCCGATGATGCCTATTCTCCCAATAATGAACCAAATAAACGCCCTGACCGTGCTGCTACAGTGTATTGCCAGCGCTGCCGTGAAGCCTTTCCAGATGTGCCAGTACTGTTAGGCGGCATCGAGGGGAGTTTACGCCGCATTGCACATTACGACTATTGGTCAGATAAAGTGCGGCGTTCAATTTTGATGGATTCTAAAGCAGATTTGCTGATGTACGGCAATGGTGAGCGGGCCATTATTGAAGTGATGCATCGCTTAGCCAAAGGCGAGCAAATTCATAGTATTACCGATGTGCGTGGTACGGCATTTATTGTCAATAAACATAACAAAGCCACCAAAGCGCAATTCGTTGAAATTGCCTCGAATGATGTCGATAGTATTGGGCGGGTCGATCCAATCATCAACCCCTATGTGATGACCGAAGATTTAGACGGTTGTGAAATTGAAAAAGACAAAGGCAATTCGCTGGCGCAATACCAAGATTTTCAAAAAGAAGTGGTGACCAACCCAATCGTGCGAGCAGGCGATCAGTTAGATCCCGACACGCAAATTGTACAACTGAAAGCCTTACCGTCTAAAGCGATTAAACATAAATTACCGCCACGCGAACTGGCTGTGATTCGACTGCCGTCTTATGAAGAAGTTGCGAATGACCAAGTGCTATATGCCCATGCCAACCGTATTTTGCATTTGGAAACCAACCCTGGCAATGCACGTGCTTTAGTACAACGGCATGGTGAGCGTGATGTGTGGATTAATCCGCCACCAATTCCGCTCAGCACCGAAGAAATGGACTATGTGTTTGATATGCCTTATGCGCGTCTGCCGCATCCTATCTACGCCGATGCACGTTTTCCAGCATTTGATATGATCAAATTTTCGGTCAATATTATGCGTGGTTGTTTTGGTGGTTGTACTTTCTGTTCGATTACCGAGCATGAAGGGCGGATTATTCAAAACCGTTCTGAAGATTCGATTTTGCGTGAAATTGAAAAAATTCGTGATACCGCACCGCAGTTTACAGGGATTATTTCTGACCTCGGTGGTCCAACTGCCAATATGTATCGGTTGCATTGTAACGACCCTGAAATTGAAAAGAACTGTCGTAAGCCGTCGTGTGTTTATCCAGGGGTGTGTCAAAATCTGCTGACCGACCATGCGCCTTTGGTGCAGTTGTACCGTAAAGCACGTGAAATTAAAGGCGTGAAAAAGATTCTGATTGGTTCGGGGTTGCGCTATGATTTGGCGGTGTTAAACCCTGAATATGTGAAAGAATTGGTGCAGCATCATGTGGGTGGTTATTTAAAAATCGCCCCTGAGCATACCGAACAAGGTCCATTATCCAAGATGATGAAGCCGGGGATTGGTACTTACGACCGCTTTAAACAAATGTTTGAGCGTTTTAGTAAGGAAGCAGGCAAAGAACAATATTTAATTCCTTACTTCATCGCTGCGCATCCGGGGACTACGGATTACGACATGATGAATTTGGCGATTTGGTTGAAGAAAAACAATTTCCGTGCCGATCAGGTGCAGACGTTTTATCCATCACCAATGGCGACTGCCACCACCATGTATTACACCGCCAAAAATCCGCTCTCCAAAGTGGCACGCTATACTGAAAATGTCGATATTGTGAAAGGTGATAAACGTCGTCGTATTCATAAAGCCTTCTTGCGTTACCATGACCCAAATAACTGGCCATTACTGCGTGATGCCTTAAAGGAAATGGGACGGGCAGATTTAATTGGTAATTCCAAGCAGCATTTGATTCCAACCTATCAACCGCAAGGCACTGAAGGGCAATATCAGTCGGCACGGAAGAAAAACTCGACCGTGGCAGGCGATTCTGTCAAGCGTTCCGAGCAGGGACAATCGCGTACCCAGTCGGGTCAAAAACGACCACAAAAAGGGCAAATATTGACCCAACACACGGGTTTGCCGCCGCGTGAAACGGGTGAAAAACGCCCGTTTTCTGCTCAGCCCAAAGCGAAACGTAAAGCAACCCGTTAAGTTAAGCCACAGCAGGTCTATGAACGACCTGCTGTAAGCAAAAAAGCGTATGGGGCTGTCTACGATGAATGAAATCGCGATGATGGAAACATATACTGACAATCGGCACTTGAATATTATCGCCGAGCTGATTATAACTAAGGTTGCAGAAGTTTTTATTTTCAACTGCAATTGTTCGCTCAAAACTGATTAAAAAAATTGGCATTAAAAGCCAACACGATTATAAAAAATGAAAAGGGATTGGTTGTATGTATTATTTAATAACAATAGTGCTATTACTGTTGTTTTCAGGGTTTGTGTTGCAGCATTGGCAGCATAAACGCCGTCAGGATAGTCCTTTAAAACGTCGTGGTATTTTAAATATCACCGAGCAAATTATTTTGTTGCGTTTACAGCAGATATTGCCACAGCATACTATTTTGGCACACGTTGCCTTTGATGCTTTGCTGACCACAAAATATACTCACACTCGCAAAAAATATCAGATGCTTATGGCGGATTTTGTGGTGTTAGATCAGCAATATCAAGTGCTTGCGATTGTTGAAATTGTAGATGAAAGCTATTTAAATCGTCGCAGTCAAAAGCATTATCAAGACAATTTATTGGAACTGGCTGGTTATCGGGTGTTGCGCTATAGCAGCATGCCAACCGAGCCGCAATTGCGTGCCGACCTGATTCCTGAACATACGAAGTTTTTACCGAGTATGCCGTCTGCAACAGCTAGGCTCAGTATGGAACGTAGTGTGAAATATGGTGCTTTGGCGGCAAAATCAACTTAATCTGGACGTACCGCAGTCACAGTCATTTCGACTAATACCTCGGCGGCATATAGCTTCGATTCTACACAAGTGCGTGCTGGGGGATGTCCCTCAGCTAGCCACGCATCCCAAACAGCATTCATGGCTGCATAATCTTTTTCGATGTCTTTTAAGAATATAAATACTGATAAAATATGACTTTTGTCTGTACCTGCTTCAAGCAGTAAACGATCGATATTGGCTAAGGTTTGCTGAGTTTGTATTGTAATATCGGTACTGGTGTCATCTGCCAATTGCCCTGCCAAATGAACCAAGTTACCCGCGATGGCGACTTCACAATAACGTGAGGTGACATGCAGCCGTTGTACGCTCATGGTGACTTCCCAAGCATAAAAAATAACAGCGATTGTACTGGAAATTGGGTAAGTTCAGGCCGAAAAAGTTTCAATTTGCATTAAGCTACGTTGTTGAAAAAATAAAATACAGCGCTGTTGTGGGCAGATAATGATATTGCCAAGATTTAAAAATTGAATTTTGGTCTGTCTTAATTGGTTTAGGCAAGTCGCAATTGAGCTGTGTAAAGGACACAGTTGTTTAACTTGGTTTAAAGTCGAAGCAGTGCTGTGGGGCATGGTTTTCTCCTGATTGGTTGCATTCCAAAAAGGGGCGAATATCGAATTCGCCCCTATCGTTTTATGAGGTTGTTTGTTCCGATTGATACCAATTGACATGACGTGTGATGAACATGACACAGGCAATCAAGATGAATGAGAGGATTGAACCGAATAAGAAGGTTTTGCCACTGGATTGCAGCAGTAGATAGATCATGCCGTACAAAATACTGAGCAAAATACCAAATAGAATCGCAGCCCTAAAACCTTTGACCACATAGTACAAATACCACGTGATCAGCCCCACACAGGCGATTGCCGCCGCTACATAAGCCAATGTAAAAGCATAATATTCACTGATAGAAAGCAGCAGGACAAAGAACACCCCTTGCGCCATTGCAACCAGTGCGTATTGCACAGGATGGATTTTTAAATTTTTCAACACTTCAAATAAGAAGAAACAACCGAAAGTAATAATAATCACCATAATGCCGTACTTAATCGCACGATCGGTTTGCATATAAATATTCACTGGTTGCAGAAATTGCGTGGAAATGCCTGAAATACTGGTTGTTGGGGCTGCACTTTCAGCCGCATAGGCAACGTCTACCGCCGCCATCGCATCATGTTCAGTATTTAACAGTTGATAAAAGCATTGGCTGCTTTCACACAGTGCAACGTTATCTAAATTACGTTTGCCTAGTGCAATATTTTTCCAATCGGCTTGGAATTGTTGTTTTTGACTCACTTTTTTAAAAGGCAGACTTTGTCCGTCGTATTTCACATCGCCCCAGTTGCCCTTGGCTTGATAGGTCATTTCATAACTGGTCGGAATAAAGCTGAATTCACTGAGTCCTTCCAGCTCGAATTGCACTTTAAAGTTAAAGCCTTGTTGGAACTTTTGGATGAGCTCAGGATATTGTTTTGTTGTGATGTGCATTAGATCAAAACCTTGCTGTCCTTGGCTTTGTTCAGAAAAATTAAACTTATAGACCGTACCATCGATATTAAAACTCGGTTTGGCATTGAGTCCGCGCGCATCTTGAATCGGGAAAATAATCTCAGCTTGATCCCATAAATAATTGCGCTGCGGTTCGTGCTTTGCCCCTTTAAATAGCCCCTGACCCGACATTTGATTTTGATAACTGATGGCTTTATAAATATTACGTTTATAGGTACTGTCTGACACCTTAAATGCTGCCGTCCAATCGGTGGTCTCTGCACCAAGGGCAACAAAAAGGGTTTGCTCACAGGCGTAGCTTTTCTTTTCGTCATCGGTGCAGGTGGTATGGACTTGATACGGCAATTTTAAATAAGGGGCGATGACTTGTTGCGGGCGAATTTGCTCCTTGGCAATATCATTGATCACTTGTTGTTGATAGTTTTTTCGCTCAGTGACCAAATTGGATATAAAAAACAGACCCACATAAAAAATCAAAATCAGGAACAGAATCGCACCGAGTTTGAGGTTAATTAGATTGCGGCGCATGGCAGCGTCCTTTGTCATTGTGTTATGACCAGTTTCTACTACCGATATGCGTTTCGGATGCGTTTGGTTTGAAGCTTAAGTGAAGTTGCTGTGAAGTGTGATGCGGATCAGTACGCCAGCGCCGTGGTTTGCTAAAAAATTGAGTGAATTTGCAGGCATATTTTGAATGCTGATTTGACCCTGATGCTGTTGAATAATCTGTTGTACGATACTTAAACCAATGCCAGTACTGCGCTGCTGATTATGCGGACGTGGCAATGAAAAATAAGTCTCAAACACACGTGCCAAGGCATAGTCAGGAATCGCTTCACCTTCATTGAAAAATAAAATTTCTACATTTTCATGCAGCGCATTGGGTTTCAGTTGTACCGCGATTTTTCCCTGTGCTGGGCAAAAGTCTCGAGCATTATCGAGTAAATTATTGAAGGCTTGCTTGAGCCAAAAAACATCTGCATCTATTGAATAGTGAGTCGGAAGATCCAACAGGGTCTGGATGTTTTTCAGTTGTAGTGCGCTGTGTTGTTGCTGGAAGCAGTGTTGAATTAGCGCACTTAATCCAGTGTTTGCAACTCTAAACCATGTTGATTTTTCTCTAAGCGTGTCAGTAACAGCATGCGTTCAATTAAAGAGTGCAGTCGCTGACTTTGTTGCACAATATGGGTCGAAAACTGTTGCTGATCGGCAAGAGGAAGCGCATCTTGCAGTAATTCGGCACTGGCTTGAATCGCTGTGAGCGGACTTTTCAGTTCATGGGTCAGTGTGTTGACATAGCTTTCAACATAGGCGCGGTCTTCCAGTTTTTCTCGCATGTCACTCAGGGCTTGGGTGACTTGATTTAACTCTTTGGCTGAATAGAAAAAAGGCGCTTGATTGACAGGGGCGAGGGCTTGGGCATAACGCCGTACTTTATCAATACTATGTCTTAGCCAATACGCAACCATACTTGCCAGTAGTAGACTAAGGACGGCAATCCATAAGGCTTGCTGAATCAGTTGCTGTTCAGCACGTGCAATATAAGGCTGTACCGATTGATTGGGCTTACCAATACTGACCACGCCGAGCAATTTTTGCTGATAAATAATTGGTGCGGCAATATGCATTACACTGCTATTTCGATCTTTCGGGTTGGTTGCGGTAGAGCGTGCGCCGTATTTACCGCGCAAGGTTAAATAGACATCATTCCATTTGGAATAATCTTGTCCAACGGCTTGTCCTTCTGAATCATAAATCACCATACCCTTTGGGTCAGTGATATAAAGCTGTTGATTAATTTGCCCTTTTTTGTGCTGCCAAATGGTGGCATCGAGTTGGCGCGACAAAGCCGCTTGAATTTTTTGGTCAAACTCAGGCGTATTGACCTGCTGTTGATCGACATCTTCGGCAATCAATTGCGCAATAATATTGGCATTTTCAGCCAATGTATCTTCAACCACTTGACGGACATTGGGTTTGACTTGTTGTGTTAAGGTATAAGCAATAAAGCTTAGGCTGAGCACCACGATTAAGCTAAAGAAAAACCAAATACGGATGAAGATGGACATGGTAAAAAGCATCTTTAATTATTGTGAATAGTTTAAGCAGAATACTAGAAAATAGTACGGTCAATTGAAAAATAATAGAGAGGACACTATAATTTTAGGGATTACAACTTTAGGTAGATCATGTTGAAAAAAATAATTCTTATTCTAAGTATAATGGGGTTTTCTAATAGCTATGCAATTAATCCTGATCAAGAATACATGATGTTTTTAAAAAAATATGAGCAGTTATCTAATGCGGCTGATTTTGAAGGTTTGGAGATGTATGCGGATGATGCAAAAATTCATTCAAAAGTGACAGCAGCGGATGGCATAGAGCGAACAACGAGTATGTCGGGGAAAAAACTTAAAGAATTAAACTTAGAAAATAGTGAAATAATAAAAAAAATGGCATATCAAATTAATCATACTAACGTCAAAATTATTAGAAACCAAAATTCAGCAAAAATAACAGCATCAAAATATAATAATATGGATTGCTATACAGATAACGACTACTATATGG
>SSHD01000141.1 GCA_008017255.1 Acinetobacter sp. | reverse complement strand
TTGCTACTGATGCAGCAAGAAGCAATTTTTTCATTGAGATTTCTCCAAAACACTTTTTGTAAATGGCAGATGCCTAAGTTACTGTTAGGGCTTGGCTATGCGTTATACAATTAGTTACATAGTTCGCCGACTTGTATGCAGTATCGGCAAACTTTATGACAGAGAAGTGAAAGTGAAATGACAGTTTGATGACAATTGCTATTTGCGAATAATTATATTTGTTATTGATTTATATATAAAAAATAAAAACCTCAAAAGAGGTTTCTATTTTTATTAAATGTTATTCGGCTAAATTTACTCAAAATTTGTAAGGATTATGCTTTAACTGCAGGGGCATTTAAGAGCACTTTAGCTGAATAAAACTGATTGTAGTTTATAGTGCTGCTTTAATGTTTTCTGCAAGTGCAGCAATTTTTTCTTGATCGCCCATTTTTATCGCATGGCGACCTAGCTCATGAATAGAACTTGGAATGAGATGAAAATGCACATGCGGAACGGTTTGCCCAGCTGCCGCGCCTGAAAGTTGCATGAGCACAATACCGTCAACATTTAGGCCAGTTTTCATTGCGTTGGCAATTTTTTGTACTACTTGAATGGTATACGCCGCAGCTTCGGCAGGCAGGTCTAGCAAGGTAATGGCAGGGGTTTTAGGAATGACTAAAACATGACCATCGGCTTGTGGCATAATGTCCATAAAAGCAAGTACTTGTTCATCTTCATAGACTTTAATTGCCGGTAATTCACCACGAATAATGCGTGCGAAAATGTTTTGATTGTCGTATGTCATGCGCTGTCCTTATAAAAAATACAAAGCCCCATCAACCGGGGCAGCAGTGTGATTATCTCGAAAAAGGCGATGATTATTTACAGTTCAACTCTTTTTGACGCGCTTTAATGCTGTCTAAACGTTGCTGTTCTTTTTCTGAAAACTTAGGTTTGGTGGTATGACAGTTTTCATTACCAAACTTGGCTTTGGCATCTGCATCTTTAAAGCAGAAGCCTTTTGAAGCATAGATGAGGTTATATTCATCCTGTAGCTTTTTGCATTCTTGTTCTGGCGCCGCTGCTTGTACATTCAACCCTAAGGTCATTAATCCAGCAAACACTGCAACTGCAAACTTATTCATGGGGTAATTCTCTATTTAAAAAGCGCTAAAGCTCGGCAAATACGAAGCATTCTTTGCGCTGTAGCATTTACTAATATAAGGTTTAATCATGAAATTTCAATGAAATTGTATTATTCAAGTGTAATTTTAGTCCAATTTTCATACATTTTTATTGCAGCAGAGAAATCACTATTGGGTTCGGCACTCAGGTTAGCGGCTTGAATCAGGCTTTGTGTGAGTGCTAAAACTGGTGCAGGCAGCTTGGCTTGATGCACTAAATCGAGTGCGATTCCAGTGTCTTTAGCCAGTAAGGGGAGCGCAAAAGTCAGTGGAAATTCACGACTCAGCACACGTTGTGGGAAAATATTTTCAGTGACTAAACTTTTGCCACTAGACGCATTAATACAATCTAATGCCGCATTTAAATTTACACCGTATGCTTTTAAGGTGCTAAAACCTTCTGCTACTGAGCATAAATTCACTGCCAATAACATATTATTGATGGCTTTGACTGCAAACCCAGCACCTGAATCACCCACATGTTGAATCAATTTGCCTAGAGCTGCCATGGCAGAAGAGGCACGCTCAAAAGCATTCACATCTCCACCGACCATGAAGGTCAGTGTCGCATTTTCCGCACCAATGGTTTGCCCGCTTACAGGCGCATCCAAGAAATCGATATTTTGGAGTTTGAGTTTTGCCGCAATTCGTTTTGCCGCTTCAGGTACACCGCTGGTGCAATCAATCCAAATCGAACCTGACTTGATTTGCACGGTATCAATTAATGTTTCAACATCCTGACTAGTGGGCAAGCAAGAAAAAATAATATCGGCTTGCACAGCTTGATTAAGCTCAACCGCTTGTGTTCCAAAATCGACAGCGTGTTGTTGTGCTTTCGCAAAATTACGATTCCATACATAAACCGTATCGAAGTGTTTTGGTAGATGCGCCGCCATACGGTAGCCCATTGCGCCCAAACCAATAAATGCAACAGATTGAGTCATGTCTTAGCCTTGAAGTTGTGTTGAACGTTGTTCTAACCATGTCGTCAATGTTGGCCAAAATTCAATTGAACTGTTTTGACTCGACATTAACCCTAAGTGCCCACCTGGAATCAGAGTAAAAGTTACATCTTGACTACTGGTCAATTCAGTCAACGGTTTTGCAGATGCAGCTGTCACCATTTGATCGCTTTTGCCTGCGCCGACTAAAAGTGAACAGGTAATTTTCTTAAGTTCGATGGTTTGATCTTTTAAGGTAATTGCCCCTTGTTTTAAAGGGTTTTGCAACCATACATTTAACAACATGTCTTGATTGACCCCGCCTGGATAATCAATCATGTTATTTAAAAAGTGGCTCAGGGTGGCATCTTCTTGCAATAATTTCATATTGTCTAAGTTTTTAAATAATTGAATATTTCCATCTATCCAACCTTTGGGGTCTAACAGTTTAAAGCCCAGCGAGTTCATGAAACCAGGAGAATGAATCATCCAATTCGGTAGGCGATTGTAAACGTAGTCTTTCACTGCTGCATTTCGTGCAGTGAGATGTGCCATTTTTTTATACAATTTACCGATATAACCCGATGCATAACTATCTATTGGACTACCTAGAACTATCAAATTTTTCACAGCATTGGGTTGGTGACGTGCGGTATAAAGCGTGACAAAAATACCCGCCATACTCCAACCATGTAAAGAAATGTGTTCAGAATTGGAGTGTTGTTGAATTGCATGAATACATTTAGGAATAAATTTATCAATAAAAGACAAGAAGTTAATTTGATAATTTTTATAGGTCAGTTTACCCCAATCAATCAAATACACATCAAAACCACTTTCTTGAAAATGTTTCACCAATGAACGGTAAGGGTAGAGGTCATAAATATCCATATTGATGGCGAGCGGCGCAACAAAAACCAATGGCTCTTTAAAACGTTTATTTTCAGATGGATAAAAACGTACACTGGTTTGTTTAAATTGAGCAATCACTTCATAAGGTGTCGATTGCGACAAAACCAACTTTTGTGCACTAAATAAACGCATACCTAGATTTTTAAAATTGATTTTTTGTTGTTCCAAACGTGATTTCATATTGGATTTTCTCATTAAACCGTAAATTTGAACGAAGTCTAAGCGATAATTTCATCTTATGCCTTGACCTTAAATACCTTAGACGCTCAAAATGTTGATACTTTTAGTCAGATCACTCTGACCCTATTATAAAGTTAAAGTGTAATAACACATTGAAGATAAGGCTCTGCAACCCATGAATTCAAGCGATGATTTAGAATATCACCTCGATACATTAGCTATTCGTACAGGACATGACCGTACGGCTGAGGGCGAACATAGTGAGCCTATCTTTTTAACATCATCATTTGTATGTGAAAGCGCGGCAGATGCTGCGGCAAAATTTTCTGGGCAAATTCCGGGCAATACCTATTCAAGATATACCAACCCAACCGTGCAGGCGTTTGAAAAGCGTTTAGCTGTGTTAGATGGCGCAGAACGTGCGGTTGCCACCAGTTCGGGCATGGCGGCGGTTCATGCTATTTGTATGGCGTATTTAAAAGCGGGCGATCACGTGATTTGCTCGCGTGCGGTGTTTGGTTCAATCATCGCTTTATTTGAAAAATATGTGGTTAAATTTGCGGTCGATGTGACGTTTGTCGATTTAGGTAATTTGGATGAATGGAAACAAGCCATTCGCCCCAATACCCGTTTATTGTTTATTGAAACACCGTCGAATCCATTGGCGCAGGTTGGTGATATGCAAGCCATTGCCGATATTGCCCATGCACATGGCGCTTTATTTGCAGTGGATAACTGTTTTTGTACGCCTGTTTTGCAGCAGCCAATGAAGTTTGGTGCTGACTTGGTGATTTACTCGGCTACCAAATATATTGATGGTCAAGGTCGTGCTTTGGGCGGTGCAGTGGTGGGAAATAATGCCTTACTTGAAGAAGTGAATGGCGTGATTCGTACACTCGGCAACTCCATGAGTCCATTTAATGCATGGATTTTCCTCAAAGGTTTAGAAACCTTGAGTTTACGCATGAAGGCGCATTGTGAAGGTGCACAAAAACTTGCAGAATGGCTGCATCAACATGAAAAAGTTGAAAAAGTCTATTATGCCGGTTTGCCAGATCATCCACGCCATGAGTTGGCGAAAAAGCAGCAAAAAGGCTTTGGTGGTGTAGTATCTTTTGTGGTGAAAGGCGAGCGTGAAGCAGCGTGGACAGTTATTGATAACACCAAGTT
Source organism: Acinetobacter sp. (assembly GCA_008017255.1). GTDB lineage: Bacteria > Pseudomonadota > Gammaproteobacteria > Pseudomonadales > Moraxellaceae > Acinetobacter. Next base: position 3,616 of record SSHD01000141.1, on the reverse strand, counting down.
TTTGTCGATTACCAGTAATTTGGGTGACGTAAAGTCGACCATCACTCATCCAGCGACCACCTCGCATGGTAGAATGTCTGCCGAAGCCAAACAAGCCGCAGGCATTGAAGAAGGTTTAATTCGTGTTTCGGTGGGTTTAGAAGACATTAATGATATTATTGGCGACTTAGCACGTGGTTTAGATTTAATTTAACGAGAGAAACTTATGAACATTAATATGCTCATGCAGCAAGCGCAACGCATGCAAAAAGACATGGAATCGAACCTGAAAAAGACCAAAGAAGAACTTGCGCAAACCGAAGTGCATGCAGAAGCGGGTGGTGGTTTGGTGAAAGTGACCATGACCTGTCGTCACGTAGTAAAACGCATTGAAATTAGCCCAGAGCTGTTACAAGACGAAGCCGACATGATTGAAGATCTCATTGCTGCGGCAATGAATGATGCTGCACGTCAAGCCGAAGCAATTTCAGAAGCCAAAATGCAAGGTGCAAATAGCGGTATGGGCTTACCACCGGGCTTGTCTGGTTTATTTTAATAAATCTTATTCTTCAAATTTTTAAATCCCTCCTGAGCAGTGTAACTGCGCAAGTCCCTTTAATAAAGGGAGGAGTTCCCCTCTTTTTTTTAAAGAGGTGAGGAGCGATTAAAGCTCCGTAAGGGAGATTTTGAGAGCTTTTATGTTTAGTGAACGATTTGAACAGTTGGTACAAGCATTACGCATCTTACCCAGTGTAGGTCCAAAGTCGGCGCAGCGCATGGCATTGCATTTGCTGATGAAAAATCGTGAAGGTGCATTTGCCTTGTCTTATGCATTGCATGAAGCCTCGAGCCATATCCATGAATGTCGTACTTGCCATTCACTGACTGAAAATGAAATCTGTGATATTTGCCTGTCAAATGAACGTGATGAGCAACTGTTGTGTGTGGTTGAATCTCCAGCAGATGTAATGGCGATTGAACAAAGTGGCAGCTTTCGTGGTAAATACCATGTGTTAGGCGGACATTTATCCCCCTTAGATGGTATTGGTCCAGAAGAGATTGGCATTCCGTATTTAATTCAGCGCTTAACGCAAGGCCATGTTGCAGAAGTCATTTTAGCCACCAACGCCACTGTAGAAGGACAGGCAACAGCACATTATTTAGTTGAAGCGACCAAGCATTTACCGATTAATATGACCCGAATTGCACAAGGCGTACCACAAGGTGGCGAATTGGAATATGTCGATAGCCATACGTTAAGCCAAGCGGTACATAATCGCATGCGCATGAAATAACACTATTGCGCTCACTATTTGATATTTATTTGAAATTCATGCTGTTAATTTAAACAAATAATTAATTTTTACACTTTATCGTTTATCTAAAATGTACCACTTGCTTGAATTTATGGCACTATGCAGCAACGGAAAGGATTCTCGTTTTAATGGATACAGGGACGAGCAATACTGGCATGTTGTAGACATGTCTTGTCGCTTAAACTGATTTTTGTATTTGATGTTACTTGTGCAACTAGCGCGATGCTTTAAGCGCAGATTGCCAAGGGTTATTTTTTTGTTTGAGCATTTATGTTTCAGTTTATTCAACAACAGCAAGATTTAGCTGTACTGCTTAGCCAAATGGAAGCAAATTCCATTTATGCACTTGATACCGAGTTTATTAAGGTCGATACCTTATATCCAAAACTTGGCGTATTGCAGATTAACCTAAACGGTCAAGTTTTATTGCTTGATGGTGCTGCGCTCGATTTCACCCAATTTTGGCAAAAAATATATGCGGCACCACAAAATATTTTCCATGCTTGTAGTGAAGATATTGATTTAATTTATCATTATGCCCAGCAAAGACCACTGCATAATGTATTTGATACCCAGGTGGCAATGGCATTTTTAGGACATGGTTTACAAGTTAGTTATCAAAATGCCTTAAAAACCTGTTTAGATATTGATATTGAAAAAGACCAAACCCGTTCCGATTGGTTGGCACGTCCTTTAAGCCAAGAACAACTCAGTTATGCTGCCAATGATGTGTTGTATTTAATGCAACTTGCAAATGCACTGAAAAATCAGCTACAGCAAAAAGGCATTTATGATTTTGTGTTGGAAGATTGTCAAAGCCTGACCAAAGAAATTGCCATGCAAACTCCGTTAGATGAGCTGTATAGCGATATTGGAAATTATCGACATTCACGCCGTGAATTGATGCAGTTACAACAGCTGAGTGTGTGGCGCGACCACATTACCAAATCAATGAACCTGCCGCGTAGTTTTATTCTCAAAAATGGCACCATGCACGACTTAGTGGAAAAACAACCGCAGAATAATTTTCAATTGGCGAAAGTAAAAGAAATACGCCAAAGCGTGATTCGTGAACATGGCAAAACCATTTTAGATTTATTGCAAAATTTACCGCCGGAAGATCAATGGCCGGAAAAACTGGCACGACCGGTAAAACACAATTCCAAAGAAGTAGCGCCTAAAGTCGAGGCGTTAATTGACAGTGTGGTATTGGCAACTACTATTCCTAAAGAAGTGTTGTTGCGGAAAAAATGGCTGAATGCCATTTATAAGCATGTGGTGTTTGCAACAGATGAACAAGATTTGCCGAGTTATTTGCTCGGTTGGCGCTATGACATGCTGACCCAACCACTGATTGCGCTGTTAAGACAAGATTCTGACTTTTTAGCCGAGCAAATGAAAAACTCCAAAGCATAAGCAATTGACCTGAAATACGACTGCTGCGTTAACATTCGCCTAATGTCGTGCCGATTTTTTTCATGTATGCTGTTTTAAAGTCTGCTAAATACATGCCAGTGAAGCACAGCATGCGACATAGCATGACCCCAATATAGCGAATAGATGTGAGCCAACATGCACTGCGATATTTATAGATCGAGCAAAAAAGACGAAATGTATATGTATATTGCTCGTCCCGACCATGCAACTGAGCAAGCGCCAGAAAATCCTTTTGAAATTGTGCCTGAAAATGTTTTACAAGCCTTTGGTAAAGCGACTTTTGTGATGCATTTAGAGTTGCATGCTGAACGTAAATTGGCACGGGTCAATGTGCTGCATGTTTTAGACTCGCTGCAAACCAAAGGCTTCTTTATTCAAATGCCACCCGAAGGGCTGATTAATCCGAATGCGGTCGCACCAGAGGGTTTACGCGGTGCTTGAAACCATCACTAGCTTTTGGTCGCACATTCTTTCGGTGCTAGATCAATTCCCTGAAGAATATGTAGCGATTATTGTTTATGTCACTGGGGCGATGATTGCCTTGTGGTGTTGGTATCGGTTGATGTCACGTCTGCCGAACCCAATTGGCGGCATATTGTGGATCGTGGTATTTGCAATATTAGTCACGCCAACCATTTCCGAAGGTCCTAACTCGGCATTGGCACCTGCGGTTTTTGGTTTAATTTTCGGTGTGGTCACTCAAGAACAGTTTCTGATTTGGACAAATTTATCGTTGATATTATTTGTCGTCGGCATAGGGCTGCTGGTTGGCTTTTGCTGGTCTAAATACACCGAACACAAAGCTGAACATTCAGCGAAATACCCTCGAAATTACAGATAGAAATATAAGGTTTTCATCATGTCTGCTGATACACAACACTTCA
>SSHD01000117.1 GCA_008017255.1 Acinetobacter sp. | reverse complement strand
GAATATGACTTTGCCCGATGCACAAGGTGTACCGCCAAAACAGTTCGATCATAAAATCGAAATTATGGTCGACTCATCTGGGCATTATTCAGTCAATGGTCAAGCTTTATCGACCAAAGACAGCGCCGATTTAAGCACCGCAATTAAACAAGTTGCACAAGAACGTCGTGACTTTATTTTTATTATTGCCGCCGACGCTAAAGCTGCACATCAAGACGTGATTCGCGTGATGGATGTGGCGGGACAGCTCGGTTTTGTCAATATCAATATTAGTACCAAAGTACCAAGCAGAGGTTTTACTGAGTGAATCAAGATATCAAGGTATATGTACGCCTATTGGCTTATCTAAAGCCGTATTGGGGGATTGCCTTATTCGTTTTACTTGGTTTTACAATGAACGCGGCAACAGAAGTTTCTGTGGCCAAGTTATTGAAATATATTATTGATGCCATTGAGAGCGGTAACCGAGAAAATCTAAATTGGTTTCCGGCCTTAATTGTTTTATTGATGTTTTTTCGTGGTTTAGGTTTGTTTTTAGGTGGTTATTTTACCGCAGTTATTTCTCGGCGCTTGGTGTTTAGTATTCGCCAAGAAGTATATGCCAAATTATTGCGTCTACCTGCGCAGTATTATCTGGACAACAGCTCAGGCCATATTACCGCCAAGTTGATGTATAACGTCGAGCAGCTTACTGCTGCGTCTTCAGAGTCATTAAAAACTTTAATCAAAGAAGGTTTTATTGTCATTGGATTATTGAGTTATTTACTCTATACCAATTGGCGTTTAACGCTGTGCATTATTGTGTTTATTCCTTTGATTGGCATATTGGTGCGTATAGCCGCAACGCGAATGCGTAAATTGTCAATTCAAGTACAAGACACCATGGGGGATGTAAACCATGTGGTGCAAGAAACCGTCAATGGCAATGCTATAGTCAAAAGTTTTACTGGTGAAAGTTTTGAAAAACAACGGTTTTATCAATCATCGGAAGAAAACCTGCGTCGTGGTTTAAAAATGGTGGTGGTGCAAAATATCAACAGCCCTGTGGTACAGCTGATTTTATCTTGTGCGATGGCTTTAATTTTATGGATCGCCTTGCGTCCACAAATTTTAGGCGATACCACAGCGGGTGAGTTTGTTGCCTACATTACTGCGGCTGGTTTAATTTCACGACCAGTGAAAAACCTAACCGATATTAATGAAAAATTACAACGTGGTTTAGCTGCGGCACATTCGGTATTTGAATTGCTCGACTTAGCTGAAGAACAAAATCAGGGTCAATTGCAACCGACACTAAAAGGTGCAATTCGTTTTGAGCAAGTTAACTTGCGTTATAGTGATGGCACACACGCGATTCAAGATTTTTCATTGAATATTGCCGCAGGAAAAACCATTGCTTTAGTGGGGCGCTCTGGTGCAGGTAAAACCTCTTTGGTCAATATGTTGCCACGCTTTCAAGAACTAGATAGTGGTCAACTGTACTTTGATGATATTGCAGTGCAAGAGATAGAGCTGTCGAGCCTGCGTTCACAAATTGCCATGGTCAATCAGCAAGTGATTTTGTTTAATCGTTCGGTACGTGACAACATTGCCTATGGTCAATTACAAACCGCCAGTGATGAGCAAGTAATTGCCGCAGCAAAAGCCGCTTACGCACATGACTTTATTATGGCATTGCCACAAGGGTATGACACGGTTTTAGGTGCACAAGGTTTAAGTTTATCTGGTGGGCAACGTCAACGCTTGGCAATTGCCAGAGCAATTTTAAAAGATGCGCCAATTTTAATTTTAGATGAAGCCACTAGTGCACTAGACAATGAGTCTGAGTATTTTATTCAACAGGCCTTTGATGATGCCATGCAAGGGCGTACGACCATTGTTATTGCACACCGACTGTCTACCGTTGAAAATGCAGATTTGATTGTGGTGATGGACAAAGGGCAGATCATTGAGCAAGGTACACATGCCGAACTCATTGCTCAACACGGCATGTACTATCAGCTGCATCAACGTAATTTTGAGGACAATTAGCCATGTCTTTGGCGCAGTACCTACAAGATGCTTGGCATAAACAAGCATCGTGGTTGATCGTATTGCGTCCCTTGTCATGGTTATACGGTTTGGGTTTTAGATTGAACCGCCATTTGTACCAATCTGGCTGCAAATCTACATATACCGCACCTGTACCAGTCATGGTGATTGGCAATATTACCGTTGGCGGCAGTGGCAAAACACCGTTGCTCATTCAACTGGTGAAATATTTGCAACAACAGCAGATTCGCGTGGGGGTCATCAGCCGCGGTTATGGTGGTTCAGGACCTTTTCCGCTGTTGGTTACGTCAGAGGTTGAAGCTGCAGTTGCAGGTGATGAACCGTGTTTGATTGTGCAATCGACTGGCGTGCCGATGGCAGTTGGTGCTAACCGGCAGGCGGCGATAGAGCTTTTATTACAATCAACCGAACTGGATTTAATTATCAGTGATGATGGTTTGCAACATTGGGCTTTAGCGCGACAGATTGAATGGATTGTACTCGATCAAAATCGAGGTTTGGGTAATGAAAAATTATTGCCAGAAGGTTATTTGCGTGAGCCTAAATCCAGATTAGAAAACAGTAGCGTCATTCAACATAGCAAAACTGCACAGTCTGCGCTGAATATGCATTTGGCTATTGGGCAGCCTTATTTGCTTAATCAGCATTGCGATACCAGCCCATTTAATTGCCATGCTTTTTTTCATGTAGTGGTGGGGATTGGTTTTCCAGAGCGCTTTTATCAAACTTTAAAGCAACTGGGTGTGCAGCAATTTCAAGCGCATGAATTTGCCGACCATCACGATTATAAAATTGAAGATGTATATTTTGACGATGCTGAAGTCATCATTACCACTGAAAAAGATGCGGTAAAGCTGAAAACATTGTTGAAAAAATATCCAAATTTTAATACCCCAATTTGGGTGGTGCCTGTGGAAGCTGTCCTGTCCGCAGATTGTTATGCGCTATTGGCACAGCAGCTGCAGCCGCTCGGCATTCACATCAGTTAGAGAAACGCCATGAAACACATTGTTATTCCTGCTCGTTTTGCCAGTTCTCGTTTACCAGCAAAACCGTTGTTGCTGATTCATGGTCGAGCAATGATTTTACGTGTGGTCGATCAAGCACGCAAAGTTCAGGGTTTTGATGACTTGTGTGTAGCAACCGATGATGTGCGTATTGCAGAAGTCTGCCGCGCCGAAGGGGTAGATGTGGTACTGACCAGTGCAGATCATCCATCGGGAACTGACCGTTTAAGCGAAGTGGCACAGATTAAAGGTTGGGCGCAAGACGATATTATTGTCAATGTACAAGGCGATGAACCGTTATTACCTGCGCAGTTAATCCAACAAGTGACGCAGCTTTTGGTCGATCAGCCACAATGTTCTATGTCGACTTTATGCGAACCGATTCATCAGCTAGAAGAATTTCAGCGTGACAGCATTGTAAAAGTAGTGATGAGCAATCGTAATGAAGCCTTGTATTTTAGTCGTGCCACAATTCCTTATGACCGTGATGGTGCCAAAGATGCGCATGCAAAACTGCACGATCAAGCGTTTAGGCATTTAGGTTTATATGCCTATAGAGTGAAATTGCTGCAAGAATATGTCACTTGGCAACAAGGGCATTTAGAAAAATTAGAAAGTTTGGAGCAACTGCGGGTATTGGAAAATGGTCATCGTATTGCCATCGCCATTGCCGCAGCTAACTTACCTCCTGGGGTGGACACCCAAGCCGATTTAGATCGACTCAATGCCATGCCAATCAGTGCCTTTGAGTAATATTGTGGATAGTGAACAAATCATCCAGAACTATCCTTGGCATGCGCAGCCTTGGCATTTGCTGAGTTCGCGATTTCCCAACTTGGGGCATGGGCTATTGTTCTATGGTCAGCAAGGCTGCGCCAAGTATGAATTTGCGGAACGCTTTGTGGCATGGGTGCTGTGTTTAAATCCCCAGCCTGAAACGGCGTGTGGTGAATGTAGCAGTTGCCAGTGGTTAAAGTCGGCAACTCATCCTAATTTCGTGCATATCAGTACCGATGAAGATGCGAAAAAGCCCAATGCCAAAATAAAGATCGAGAAAATTCGCGACTTGCTGCCTTTTGTGCAGCAAACCGGTGAGGGTTGGCGGGTGGTGTTGATCGAACCCGCCGAGGCACTCAATACTGCTTCTGCCAATGCTTTGCTGAAAACGTTGGAAGAACCGGGTGAAAAGGTGGTGCTGATATTATTAGCAGATCATTATTTAAAACTGCCGGCGACGATCCGCAGTCGTTTACAACATTTTGCTTTAGATCGCATTAGCCCAACAGAAGCACAGCATTATGTGCAACAACAACTGCCACATTTGAGTGTGCAGCAGATTGATTTATTGTTGAATCTTGCCAATCAGATGCCACTGAGCGCAATTGAACTAGAGCAAAGCGCTTGGTTGGCACAGCGGGCAGATTTTTTAAAGGATTGGCTAAAACTGGTTGTAGAAAAAAGTATGCCTTTGCACTTTGCGACCAAGTGGAGCAAAGCCTTGAGCTTTGCAGATTTCATAGTGATGTTTGAATATCTATTGGGCGATGTGGTTGCTTATAAGCTCAATCAGTCATTAAAAAATAGCGATCTTGATTTTCAAGCATTGGCTGAGTGTTATCACTTAGAACAGTTATTTGCGCTGTATACAGATTTACAACACTATAAACAGCTGCTTGCACAAAACGTACAAAGCCAATTGGTGCTCGATCAATTGTTTATGCAGCTAATGAATGTTGAGCCGTCATCAAGCTGATGTAATTTTTCAAGTTACTGTGCGTTGCAATGGTTTGAAAATATATTGGAAGATGGTTTGTTGTTTAGTGGATTGTTTCCTATAATCAAAGTAGAAATGTAAAGTACCAAGTCTAATAAAACTACGGTTAATTTTTTAGTATCAATGCAATGAACAGGGGAAAGTTATGCAACCACCAATGATGGGCGGGATTATACACGTCAATGTTCCTGATAAAACAGTCTTACAAGCAAGCTATATGGGTTTCATTCAAGGTGGCGGCTTATTTGTGCCGACCAAACAAGCGGTAAAAATGGGGCAGGAAGTTTTTGTACTCGCAACGTTGCCTGACAACCCGCAAAAAATTCCACTCACTGGAAAAGTCATTTGGATTACCCACAAACAAACCCACTTAAAACCACAAGGTTTTGCCATTCAATTGGTCGGTGAAAAAGGCATTTTTTATAAAAATGAAGCAGAGCGAATTTTAGCTGGTGCTAAAAGTACAGATCGTTCTAGCTACACCATGTAATTGATAGACTTTGTAATTGATAGGAAACGTACGTGTTTGTTGATACCCATTGCCATTTAACCATGTTGGATTTAAAGCCTTATCAGGGGGATTTAGATCAAGCCCTTGCCCAAGCTAGACAGGCGGGCGTGGTTAAATTTATGGGTATTTCGGTCGATTTAGACGACCATATTCAACTAGCAGCCATCGCTGCAAAGCATGCCGATGTTGGCTATTCGGTGGGTGTACATCCCTGTGAAAACGCCGACAGCATGGCGCGTGCCACTGTAGAAGATTTGGTGGCACTGGCGCAGTCAGATAAAGTCTGGGCGCTGGGTGAAACTGGGCTAGATTATTATCATAGTAGCGAGTTTATTGCAGAACAAAAGCAATGTTTTGCCCGCCATATTCAAGCCTCAAAAATTGTGAAAAAACCAGTGGTGGTACATACTCGATCTGCCAAACATGACACGATCGATGTGATTAAAGCCGAGCAATCCACGCACGGTATTTTGCATTGTTTTACGGAAGATTGGGAAACAGCCAAAGCCGTATTAGATTGCGGCTACTATATTTCTTTTTCAGGTATTGTTTCTTTTAAAAGTGCACAAGCCCTACGCGATGTTGCCAAGCAAGTACCACTCGATCGGTTGTTAATTGAAACCGACAGCCCTTATCTTGCACCGATGCCGTACAGAGGGAAAAGCAACGAACCAAAATACGTGCCTTTTGTGGCAAAAGCCTTGAGTGATGTATATCATAAGACGGTTGAAGAGATCGGCATGATTACCACGCGTAATTTTGAAAATCTGTTAAATTTAAAATAAGGCTGTGATGTTGTGCTGATAAAGAGAGTGATTACTTGAGAATGGATCGTCAAGCTCAATTTAGAGCAAGAGAAGCATTAATTTTTCAAATTGCTGAGCAACTGCTATTAGAAAATGGTGAAGCTGGCATGACTTTGGATGCTTTGGCGGCCGAGTTAGATCTTGCTAAAGGCACCTTGTATAAGCATTTTCAAAGTAAAGATGAATTGTACATGCTGCTGATTATTCGCAATGAACGCATGCTGCTAGAAATGGTGCAAGATACCGAAAAAGCCTTTCCTGAACATTTGGTTTGTTTCATGCTGCATCACTTGCATCATCCGGAACGCACCGCTTTATTTCATCAAATTGAAGAACGCTTATCGACTACAGGGCAACGCATTCAACAGTTGTTTGGCGAATTATATAAGGTACGTCGCCAGCGGTTACGCATTATTATTCGTATGACCGAAAGCTATTTGGCTGATATTCAAAGCAGCATGAGCACGCGTGATTATTTAGCTGCTATTTGGTCTTTGACCTATGGTGCGGCGGCAATACTCAACTCAAGTTTCTATCAACGTTACTTGGGTTCAAGAGATACTTTGCGGGTGGCGTATATCGATCAAGCCTTAGCTATGCCCAAACAAATTGCCACACTGACGCAATAGTGATGAATCGCATGAACTCACCATACAAATTTCAACAGGGATTTACCTTGATTGAAATCATGGTGGTGATCGTCATTATGACCATTATGACTGCGTTGGTGCTGCTCAATATTGGTGGGGTCGATCAGCGGCGGGCGATGCAAGCCAGAGAAATGTTTATTCTCGATTTAAAAAAAATCAATAAAGAAGCCACCGATCAAGCCAAAGTGTTGGCTTTGCATACCGAAATTGCGACTGATGTTGCACCTTTTAGCTATCAGTTATTTGAATACCACGACCAAAGCCATGAGCAAATTCAGCAAGCCGACCGTACTTGGCAGCCGTATAAAGAATTTAAAGCACGGCAATTGCCCGAACAAGTATCATTCAGTATCCAAAACTTAGATACAGAGCACTTTGCCAAAGCAAACAATCAAGATTTATTGGGCGGTAAAGCCCCACAACTGATTTGGTTTGGCAATGGCGAAGTGAAACCAGTGCGAATTCAGTTTTATTATCAACAACAAGCAATCGGGCATGCCCTAGAGCTGGATCACTTGGGTAAGGTTGATGAAGACTAGCCACTCCGAACAAAGTTCTTCGTCTTGCGTTCGGAATCGTCGAACTCGAAGCATAGCTTCTCGTCTTGCGACACGATCGAGCGTTGCTCGATTCTATCGTGTCTCAGGCTTTACATTATTAGAAGTGATGGTCGCACTGGCGATTTTTGCCGTGGCTGCTATTGCCCTAACCAAAGTTGCCATGCAATACACCCAAGCCACAGCCAATGCAATTTTACGCACTAAAGCACAATTTGTTGCCATGAACGAAGTGGCGATGATGGAAATCAATCAAGAATGGTTAGAAGGCACTTTGTCTAAACAAGTCACCTCGCAAGGTGAAACGTGGCAAATTGATAAGAAAGCTCAAGCCACCATTAGCCCTAAAATACAACGCATCGAATTGCAAGTTAGTTTATATAACGTCGAACAAGGAAAGGTCGAAGCGGGTATCACCAATGTGGTGTTTTTTAATTATCCTACACAGGATAAAAGCACATGACGCATGCACAGCCTAAAGCAAGTTCTTCGACTAAGCGGAGTGTCAAGCCTCGTTCGACTTATATTCGCGCCTTTACCTTGGTTGAGCTATTGGTGGCAATCACTATTTTTGCCGTGCTGTCGATGCTGGGTTGGAAAGTGTTCGATTATTTGATTAAAGTCAAAGACCGCAATGCCGAGCATGAAACGCATTTATTTGCCTTACAAGACGCTTATCAGCAAGTTTTAAGAGATAGTTTGCAAATTATTCCTTTAACCGCCAACGATGGACGACAGTTACAAGCAGCGCTGCGGTTAAATGATCAAAGTTTGATGTTTAGCAAAGCGGGGGTGAGCGATCCACTCAAGCAAGGATTATCGCCTTATGAGCGGATTGAATACCGCTACGATGCCACGCAAAAAAAACTTTATCGTTTAAAATATGCCAATTTAAATATTTCCAGTCAGGTGCAACCGCTGTCGAGCACACTATTGGAAAATGTTGAGCAATTTAAAATTGTGGTGTTGAACCCACAAGAACTCAGCCAATGGCCAGAAAACCTCAGTGATCCAAATGATGTTACGGCATTAAAAACCTTACCCTTGGCGATAAAAATACAACTGACTGTTGCAGGCACAGATTACGAATGGATTTATAGCTTACTCAAATCCACACAACCCACGACCACTCAAAATAGTGCGGAATCATCATGAACAGCTATGTATCGCAACGTGGTGTCGCCTTATTAACTATTTTGGTGATGGTCGCACTTGCTACAATTTTAGCGGCAACCATTGTGAAACGACAAAGTCATACTGCTGAAAACACCAGTTATTTGATGCGGCAAAATCAATCGTTAATGTATGCGAAAAGTGCCGAAGCTTTTTTTGCAGAATTATTAATTCAAGACAGTGAAAATGGTGCAGCGCTCGATCATTTGCAGGAAAATTGGGCTAAACCGATGCCAGCATTTCCAGTGGAAGATGGCGCAGTGTCAGGACGCTTGTTAGATGAGTCGGGCAAATTTAACCTGAATAATTTGTTAAAAGCCGATGGTACGGTCGATGAAGCCGCACAGCGTTGGTTTGAAAAATTATTACAGCGAGTCGGTTTGCCGGCAGAGTTAAGTCAGTCGGTCATAGATTGGCAAGATGCCGATGATGAAACCATAGGCGCTATGGGGGCAGAAAGTCATTATTATCAAGGTCTGTCTGGCAGTTATTTGGCAGCAAATAATAAATTTCACACGGTGGAAGAATTAAAACTGGTACGTGGTTTTGAAGCGAAAAATTATGCGCTGATTGCACCTTATGTCACCGCTTTACCTAACACAACTAAAGTCAATATGAATACTGCATCGGCAGTGCTTTTAGCGAGTATTGACCCTAAAATAGATGTGCAAGCAGTGGAGCAACAGCTTAAAGCCAAACAAAACGAATTAACCTATTTCAATAATGTTGATGATTTATGGCAATTAGATGCTTTTTCTGACTTAGATGAGCAAAGTAAAACCGATGCCACAGCGCTTTTAGACACTAAATCGGACTATTTTACTGCGCAAATAGAAGTGGTATTGAGTGAGCGGAAGCGCCAATTTAGCAGCGCCATGTCGCGTAAAGACCGAAAAGTCACGGTGTATTCCAGAAGTCTAGCTCCGTTTTAGGTGGCGAGTAGTTTGCACATTTAAAATCCACCCCAAAGCGGAATTATTTGCTTTATAATGCAAGTTCATTTGCAATGAAAGATCAGCTTGCTGCATGTTAATTCGTAAATTATTTAAGTTTGAAAATGCTCATATTGTGCGAAATTGCACCTCGGATCGCTGTAAGCGTTCGATTCATGGACATAGCTATAAAGTCGAACTATTACTTAAAGCATCTAAGCTCGATCATGGGCAAATGGTCTACGATTTCGGCCTGCTCAAAGGTGTGATTAAAGAATTATTTGATAGTTTTGATCATGCGATTTGTTATTGGAACAAAGACGAAGCTGCTTATATAGCAGCATGTCAAACCTTTAGCGCTCGTTGGATTGCCTTGCCAGTATCACCTTCTGCAGAACAATTTTCACGGATTTTTTTCTATTTGGCGCAGCAAGTTTTAGCCTCGACCGTTACCCAAAATGGTGAGGGCGATGTAGAAGTCTATTCGGTAATTGTGCATGAAACCGACACTGGCTATGCACAAAGCTTTGTAGAAGATATTCATAACGAGCAGATGGGTGTATTAAGCCTAGATCAAATTGTATTTTCTGAACAAGTACAGGCGGAGTGGAGTAACCCTCAACTGTATGAAAATTTGAAACAGGGCATTGCTTTTGAAAACCCGCAAGTCGAATTACAAGTTAAAATTTAAGCTTTAGTATTTAATAAACGCAAGGTAATGGATTTAAGGCAAGGAATATTCATGCAACTTACTGCACAGCAGCAGGAACAACTCAATAAAATTCAGTTAGATGCCTCTTGGAAAGCAGCTTTAAGTGAGTTTTTACTTAGTAGCAAAATGAGTCAGTTGCGTGAGTTTTTAAATCAGCAAAAGCTGGCACAAAAAACCATTTATCCTCCTAATCATCAAATTTTTAATGCTTTTAATAGCACGCCAATTGCACAAGTGAAGGTCGTGATATTAGGGCAAGACCCGTATCATGGGGTAGATCAAGCCAATGGTTTAAGTTTTTCGGTACAAAGAGGGCTTGCATTACCGCCATCTTTGCGTAATATTTTCCATGAGTTAGCCACAGATTTGGGTGTGCCAGCAGTACGGCATGGGGACTTGAGTCAGTGGGCAGCACAAGGCGTACTGTTGTTAAACAGTGTGCTGACGGTGGAAGCAGGCTTACCGACTTCGCACCAAAAACAAGGTTGGGAAGACTTTACCGATACGGTAATAGATGTGTTAAGTGAGCAACGTGAGCACATTGTGTTTATATTGTGGGGCGCTTATGCACAGCGCAAAGGTCAGCGGATTGATCGCAGCAGACATTTGGTCTTGACGGCAGCGCATCCATCGCCACTTTCAGCAAACCGAGGTGGTTTTTTTGGCTGTAAAGTATTTTCTAAAACCAATCATTATTTGAAACAACATGGCATTGAACCCATAAACTGGCAACTGGACGCATAATGAATTCTCCCGATTTACACAGTGATCATCCCGATTTAATTATAGAGCAAGCGATTAATGGTTGGCGCATTGTGCGCCTGAACCGCCCAAAGTCGTTGCATGCTTTAGATGAGTCACTTGCCAGTGCATTGCTGAATGTTTTTGAACGGTTTCATAACGATGACACGGTTAAAGCCATCTGGTTAGATTCCACCACACCGAAAGCATTTTGTGCGGGGGGTGATGTACGCAAGCTGCGTCAATTGGTGATTAATAACGAAGTTGAAACTGCCAACCAATTTTTTCAACAAGAATACGCACTCGACTTACTATTGCATAACTACGCCAAGCCCGTTGTGGTTTGGGGCGAGGGTTATGTGATGGGGGGTGGCTTGGGCTTATTTATGGCAGCACCGTTTCGTCTGGTTACGCCGTATTCACGTTTGGCGATGCCTGAAATCAATATTGGTTTGTATCCAGATGTTGGTGGCAGCCGCTTCCTTGCCGATCGAGGCCCAATTGGTTTGTTTACTGGTCTAACGGGTTCAATAATGACTGCGGCAGGCGCGTTTAGCATTGGTTGGGCTACGCATATTTGCGAAGCGCAACGTGACAACGTGTTGCAAAAAATCATCAATGTCGACTGGAATCATTATCCAGCCGGCGCATTCCGTGCCATTGATGACACACTAAATAGTTTACATCGTCCTGTAGCGGCAGGGCCATTACAAAGCTCCATTGACGTGATTCATAGCGTATGTCGTGGTTACAGTTTTGAGCAAGATTACCAATCCATTATTGGTTTAAGTGATGCTAGTAGTGATTGGTTACGCCAAGCCAGTGAAAACTTGCAAAAAGGTTCACCAAGCACCGCTGCTATTACTTGGTTGCTATGGCAATGGGGTAAACAAGGTCATGCGTGGGATGAAGTATTTGCCTTAGAAGCACAAATTTCCGATTGGAAAATCCGCCATCCAGACTTTGTAGAAGGCGTGCGTGCGCGTTTGGTTGATAAAGACCTCGCACCAGAATGGCAGGCCACTGAACAAATCAGTTTGAAAAATATATTGGGAAATTGTCCACCAATCACCAATATCGAGAGTTGGAATGTCTTACTTAAGCAATATGAAATTATTGTTTAAATGTAATGGACACCGTTTTTTCTTTGAATGATGAACACTGGATGCAGCTTGCTTATGAGCAGGCTGCATTCGCCGCAGCGCAAGGTGAAATACCAGTTGGTGCGATTATTGTCAGTCAAGGGCAAGCCATTGGTACAGGTTATAATGCACCAATCAAATTGGCAGACCCAACGGCACATGCCGAAATTCAAGCCTTGCGTGCTGCTTGCCAAAACCTCAGCAACTATCGTTTACCTGAAGATGCAACCTTGTATGTCACCTTAGAGCCTTGCACCATGTGTGTTGGGGCGCTTATTCATGCACGTATTAAACGTGTGGTGTTCGCCAGCCTTGAGCCGAAAGCAGGTTCACTCATTAGCGCGCGGCAGTTATTAGACAGTGGTTATTACAATCATAAATTTGTGTTTGAGCAGGGTTGTTTACAGGCGCAATGTTCAGCGCAGTTAAGTGCATTTTTTAAACAGCGCAGAAGCGAAAAGAAAAAATCCGTTGATCTAAAAACCAGTTCAAATGATTAAAAATTAACAGCGAATTGTGGCACACTATGCGCTCAAAAAATTCAGTGAATAAAAAAGGCCGAGCTATGCGTAATGCAATTACCGTGACCAGAGAATTTAATGCACCAGTTGCGGAAGTATTTAACTTGTTATCTAAACATGCCACTTTTAATACTGCTTTTGCGCCAGTACAAGTGGTGCGTGTGAAAGATTCAACCGACCCGCAGCGTCCAGATGGTCTGGGTTCAGTGCGTCGTTTGGGTTTTGGTCCAGTCAAACCATTGCAAGAAGAAATTACCTTAGTGCAAGAAAATCAACGTATTGAATATAAAATTATCAATAACCCATTGGTGAAGCATCATTTAGGGCAAATTGATTTTAGAGAAATTACCCCATACATCACTTTAGTCACTTATAAAATTGAATTGAGCTTAAAAGCGCCTTTAGTCAGTCAAATAATACTTGCACAACTCAAGGCAGCGATTACACTAGGCTTGTTAAAATTAGCGAAATCAATGGCTTCATAAGAGGTAGCAATGACAGTTCAGATTATTACTATCGATGGTCCGAGTGGTTCGGGCAAAGGCACTTTGGCGGCAAAAATTGCAGCCCACTACCAATATAATTTGTTAGATTCTGGTGCTTTATATCGTTTGCTTGGGCTGTCATTGTTCCAACGTGGTTTACTCGAACATATTGAGGCCAACTTGGCGCAATGTGTTGAATATGCTACTCATTTAGATATTGAATTTAAAATAGCATCAAATAGCACCCAGACTTTTTTAGATGGTGTAGATGTATCGCAAACCATTCGCACTGAACAAGTCGGCGAATACGCCTCGAAAGTGGCGGTCATTCCTGAACTGCGCCAAGCTTTGTTCGAACGGCAGCGGGCATTTATCCAAGTGCCGGGTTTGGTTGCCGACGGGCGAGATATGGCAACGGCCATTTTTCCAGAAGCACAAGCCAAAATTTACCTGACTGCATCGGCGGAGTCGCGTGCGGAGCGCCGAGTAAAACAGTTGCAGGGTATGGGGCTAGATGCTAAAATAAGCGACATTTTATTTAACATACAAGCACGAGATAAACGCGATATGGAGCGTACAGTTGCTCCATTAAAGCCAGCTGAAGACGCGTATATCATTGATAGCTCTACTATAGGCATTGATGAAGTGTTTCAGCTTATGGTGAATTATATCGACACTTGTATCGCTAAATAACACCCAATTTAACTCCAGTTGAAGCATTGCTTGATCAGATTTTTTGGACAATGTAACAACTTAACTAATCCGGCCTTGTCTGATCCAAGACCGCTGACTTTATCAGGTATATCATGACCGAATCTTTCGCAGCCCTCTTTGAAGCCAGTGAATTAAACCTTAACGTCGAAAAAGGCGCAGTCATCCAAGGTATTGTTGTTAATATCGATTCTGACTGGGTAACTGTTGACACTGGCCTTAAATCTGAAGGCGTTGTTGATCGTGCTGAATTTTTAAATGAACAACGTGAACTTGAAGTTCAAGTTGGTGACACTGTTGATGTTGTAGTGGAAGCACTCGACAACGGTATGGGTCAAACTGTTTTATCGCGTGAAAAAGCTAAACGTGCTGAAACTTGGACTAAGCTTGAAAAAATCTTTGAAGACGGCGAAATCGTTACTGGTATTATTTCTGGTAAGGTTAAAGGCGGTTTCACTGTTGATATCGGTCCAGTACGTGCATTCTTACCAGGTTCTTTAGTTGATACACGTCCTATTCGTGACACAACTCACCTAGAAGGTAAAGAGTTAGAGTTTAAAGTAATTAAACTTGATGCTAAACGTAACAACGTTGTGGTATCTCGTCGTGCGGTAATGGAAGCTGAATCTTCAGCTGACCGTGAAGCATTACTTTCACAACTTCAAGAAGATCAAACTGTTACTGGTACAATTAAAAATCTTACCGATTACGGCGCATTCGTTGATCTTGGCGGTATTGATGGTCTTCTACATATCACAGATATGGCTTGGAAGCGCATTAAACACCCTTCAGAAGTGGTTGAAGTGGGTCAAGAAGTTACTGTTAAAGTACTCAAATTCGACCGCGATCGTAACCGTGTATCTTTAGGTCTTAAGCAATTAGGCGAAGATCCTTGGTTAGCGATTATGAATCGTTACCCTAAAGGTTCTATCGTTAAAGCGCGTGTAACTAACTTAACTGACTACGGTTGTTTTGCTGAAATCGCTGAAGGCGTTGAAGGCTTAGTACACGTTTCAGAAATGGATCACACGAACAAAAACATCCACCCATCTAAAGTTGTTCAGATTGGTGATGAAGTTGATGTTATGGTGCTTGAAGTTGATGAAGAGCGTCGTCGTATTTCATTGGGTATCAAACAAACT
>SSHD01000069.1 GCA_008017255.1 Acinetobacter sp. | reverse complement strand
TCCATAAGCATTATTTCCAAAGCATTAGTTGTGGCGCTTTCTTGTTGAAAGATGAAGCAAACTATCGCTTTATGCATTATGAAGCGGAGTACTTAAACTCTGCTTATGACGAAGAACATGGTGTACCGAACCTAGTGTCTAAATCATTGCAAACCACGCGTCGTTTTGATGCATTGAAATTGTGGATGACCGTTGAAGCATTAGGTGAAGAACTTTATGGTTCAATGATTGATCATGGTGTGAAATTAACACGTCAAGTGGCAGATTATATTAAGGCGACTGCTGGTTTAGAGTTGTTGATTGAGCCACAATTTGCGTCAGTTTTATTCCGTGTGGTTCCAGAGGGTTATCCTACTGAGTTTATTGATAGTTTGAATCAAAACGTAGCAGATGAATTGTTTGCGCGTGGCGAAGCCAATATCGGCGTGACCAAAGTGGGCAATGTTCAATCTTTGAAAATGACGACTTTAAGTCCAGTTGCAACGCTTGAAAACGTACAAAACTTATTAAGTTTGGTGCTGAATGAAGCAGATCGGATTAAAGATGCGATTGCCGCGGGTCGCTATACGCCACCGATTGCTTAAGTCCTTGCACTATAGAAAAGATCGCTGTGGCGGTCTTTTTTTTATGCTGATTCATCGGGTGGAAGTGCTTAAATATAGCCAGTAGGCAAAAGTGATGAGTGTGAAAAGCAGTAGATGTCGAGATACATTAAAACAAAAAATACGCAAAGATTTAGATGCTAAGCTATGTTACAGCAAGCGTTCGGCTGTTCTAAACTCATACAACAGATAGATTGTAGTTTTATAAAATTTAGCTTGAAATCCCGATCATCATAAAAGCGTCATAAAGTTGTCACTTAATTGTCATATTATCCTATCAAAATGCATTTAACCAAAGTACAACGCTTAATTTGAAAAGAGTTGTAAAACCAAATTGCATAAATGAGAGTAAATATAATGCGCTTAAATCCACGTCACATCGCACTTGCACTTGCTGTATCTGGAATCACTGTCGCTACGACTGCCAATGCTGCTCGTGATACAATTCAAATTGCTGGTTCATCAACGGTATTGCCTTTTACAAGTATTGTTGCTGAAGAATTTGGTAATACTTTCCCACAATTTAAAACTCCAGTGGTTGGTTCAGGCGGTACTTCTGGCGGTTTAAAACAGTTCTGTCAAGGTGTGGGCGATAACACCATCGACATCGCAAATGCTTCTCGTAAAATTAAAGACACAGAACTTGCTGCATGTAAAAAAGCAGGCGTAAATACTGTTCAAGAAATCAAAATTGGTTATGACGGTATTGTATTTGCATCTAATGCAAAAAAAGCAGTTTATAAATTAAAGCCAGTACATGTATTCACGGCCATTTCTGCGCAATTACCTTCAAATGGTAAATTGGTTGCCAACCCATACACCACTTGGAACCAAATTGACCCATCACTCCCTAAAGAAGCGATTACTTTAGTTATTCCTGCATCGAACCACGGTACGCGTGAAGTGTTTCAAGAGAAAATGGTTGAAGCAGGTTGTGAAGCATTTGATTACTTTAAAAACCTAGAGAAAGACCAACAGAAAAAAGCTTGTTCAACTTTCCGTAAAGATGGCCGTGTCATTGAAATTGCAGGCGATTATACTGAAACATTGGCACGCTTAAAAACTTCTCCAAATGCAGTTGGTGTATTCGGTTTAAGTTTCTACGACCAAAACCGTGATAAGTTGCGTGTTGCAACAGTAAATGCTGTAACGCCATCTGAGAAAACAATTTTAAGTGGTCAATACCCAGTTTCTCGTCCATTATTTATCTATGTAAAAGGCGAGCATCTAAAATCAATTAAAGGCTTACCGCAATTTGCTGAATACTTTTTAAACAAGAAGGTATCTGGTAAAGGTTCTAAGTTGGAAAGAGCTGGTTTAATTCCAATGAGCGACAAAGAACGTGCAAAAATTCTTGCTGACTTTAAAGCGGGTAAAGCGGTTAAATAAAACCGTTTAAAAGCAAGGCTGGTGAGACGTTTGGATCATCAGCCTTTTTGTCTAGCTAAGTTTTTTCAAATGAACAAAATTGAGAGAACAGTGGAGATTACATGAATCTGCTACTTATCGGTGTGTTGTTAGCCTTTGTGGCAATTGCATATCAAATCGGGCTGAGTAAAAGCCGTAACCTAGCAGGTAAGGGAAATAACTCTGCAGCACTACATTCACGCCCTGTTTATTATGGTGCGTTGGTGGCTTTGTGGTGTGGTATTCCTGCTTTTTTAATTTTAATTGTTTGGAACTTGGTAGAGCCGAGCGTATTACAGCAGATTATTTTTAATAACGTACCGACAGCGGTCAGTAGTTCTTTAGATGCCGCGGGTCGTGATGTATTAATTGATCGTGTGCAAGCCATTGCTTCGGGATTTGGTCTGACCGATCAGCCCACTGCTTATGAAGTGGCAGCAGCACAACAATTGGCTAAATTTCAAACCATTGGTTCTTTTGCTAAATTAGCAGTCGTAATTAGCGCAGCTTTAGCCGGTTTGGTTTGGGCAAAACGCTATGTGAGTCAGCAATACCGTGCCCGTAACCAAGTCGAAATGGCGATTAATGTCGGTCTGATTTTATGCTCTGGCGTGGCAATTCTCACCACCATTGGTATTGTATTGTCGATGCTGACTGAGGCATTAAACTTTTTCAAATTTGTCAGTCCAGTCGATTTCTTCTTTGGTACAGAGTGGAATCCAGGTTTTAGCACCTCAGGCAACGCCGAAGGCAGTTACGGGATTTTACCGCTGCTTTGGGGTACTTTCATGGTCAGCGGTATTGCACTTTTAGTCGCAGTACCTATTGGCTTAATGATTGCGATTTATTTGGCTGAATACGCATCTTCCAACCTGCGTGCTTGGGCAAAACCAACCATTGAAGTATTAGCAGGTATTCCGACCATTGTGTATGGTGTATTTGCCATGATGGTGATTGGCCCATTCTTTAAAATGTTGGGTGAAAGCGTTGGTGTCAATATTAATGCCACCAGTGCTTTAACCGCAGGTTTTGTGATGGGAATTATGATTATCCCATTCGTGTCCTCACTGTCCGATGACATTATTACCCAAGTGCCACGTTCACTGCGTGATGGTTCTTTAGGCTTAGGTGCAACCAAGTCGGAAACCATTCGTCAGGTGGTGTTGCCGGCAGCTTTACCGGGTATTACCGGTGCATTCTTATTGGCAGTTTCTCGTGCAGTGGGTGAAACCATGATTGTGGTACTGGCAGCAGGGAATAGCCCATTGTTGCATGCCAATCCGCTAGAAGCCGTTTCGACCGTGACCGTGACGATTGTGAAGCAATTAACAGGTGATACCGATTTTGCCAGCCCACAAGCATTAGTGGCATTTGCCCTTGGTTTAACTTTGTTTGTGATCACTTTGGGTTTAAACATTATTGCACTGTACATTGTGCGTAAATATCGTGAGCAATACGAATGAGTTCAAATTCATCTTCTCCTCTAGATCAGAACGTATTTGATCCAAAAGTGGCTGCTGAACAACGTGAACAGCGCAAAAGCCTTATCGAACGGACACTAGCAAAGCGGCATCGCAAAGAAAAGACCTTTCGTATTGCTGGTATTACTGCGGTGTTCCTTGGTTTGGCTTTTGTGGCGATTTTGTTCAGTAGTATTTTGTCGCGTGGCTTACCTGCCTTTTGGCAAAACAGTATGACCGTACCGGTATATTTTGACCCTGCAATTATTGACGTTGGTGCAAAACCGAAGCCGCGTGTAGATGAAAAACCGGCGCATTTTGCAGATCGTCTGATTGAATGGCAAACTGAAATGGGCATGGTCGATTGGGATGCGCTGATTGTAAATGGCATTGTTTCTAAAGATTCGACTTTGGAAGATCAGCGCGATTACCTGAGTGGCATGTACACCAGTTCGGAAGCCTATCATTTACGTGATATGGTGCTTGAAAACCCAGCGTTGATTGGCAGTACTCAAGAACTTAAGTTTTTGGTCGATGCTAATGTAGATGTGTGGTTGGCAGGCAATATTGACCGTTCATTGCCAGACGAGCAACAACAGCTTGACCCAGAAGTACGCCAACTTGCCGACCGCTTAAAAGACAACGATATTATAGAAAGTACCTTCAATACCAACTTGTTTGTCAGTCCGGACTCGCGTAGTTCACCTGCAACCAGTGGTTTGGCCGGTGCATTCATGGGCTCGTTATTCATGATGTTAATCGTGATTGTGATTTCAATACCAATTGGGGTGGCGAGTGCGATTTATCTTGAAGAATTTGCACCAAAAAATGTAATGACCGATATTATTGAAGTCAACATTAACAATTTGGCAGCAGTCCCTTCGATTGTATTTGGTTTGTTAGGTGCGGCTATTTTTATTGGTTGGATGCACTTACCACTGTCTGCGCCTTTGGTCGGTGGTTTGGTACTGAGTTTAATGACCTTGCCAACGGTCATTATTACCACCCGAGCATCATTAAAGGCGGTGCCACCTTCGATTCGCCAAGCTGCATTAGGCTTAGGGGCATCGAAAGTACAAACTGTGTTTCATCATGTGTTGCCTTTGGCATTACCTGGCATTATGACTGGTGCGATTATTGGGGTTGCACATGCACTGGGTGAAACTGCACCGTTACTGCTGATTGGTATGAGTGCCTTTGTGGCTAGTGTTCCTACTACACCATTCGATCAAGCTACAGCTTTACCGGTACAAGTTTATTTATGGCAGGGCAATGAGTTACGGAACTTCTTTGAAGGACGTACCGCAGCTGCAATTATTGTATTACTGGCACTCATGATTGGTTTAAACAGCCTTGCCATTTGGCTCCGTAAGAAATTTGAAGTGCGTTGGTAGTTGAGGAGAGTACAATGAATACGCTTGATATTATGAACGCCGTAGAAAAGGATAAGTCCGTGAACCCACAGCAAACCGAATCTAACTCATCTGAAGCGCAAGTTCAGCACAGTGATACTGCCTTTGTTCCTCATTTTGATGTGGCGACTGAACATAACAAGCCACAATCTACCGAAGTAAAAATTAGCACCAAAGACGTGCATGTTTACTATGGTGAAAGTGAAGCGATTAAAGGCATTGATATTGATATTTATCAAAATGAAGTGATTGCCTTTATTGGGCCATCTGGCTGTGGTAAATCGACTTTTTTACGTACGCTCAACCGTATGAATGACACCATTGATACATGCCGCGTGACTGGTAAAGTGACGTTAGATCAACAAGATATTTACGATCCTAACCTAGACGTAGTGTTGTTACGTGCCCAAGTTGGCATGGTGTTCCAAAAGCCAAATCCGTTCCCAAAATCAATTTTTGATAACGTGTCTTATGGCCCGAAATTGCACGGTTTGGCACGTGACAAATACGACCTAGAAGAAATTGTAGAAAACAGTTTGCGTAAAGCAGGTTTGTGGGAAGAAGTGAAAGATCGTTTAAGCCAACCGGGTACAGGTTTGTCGGGTGGGCAGCAACAGCGTTTGTGTATTGCGCGTACTATTGCGGTGAGTCCAGAAGTGATTCTTATGGATGAGCCATGTTCAGCACTTGACCCAATTGCAACGGCAAAAATTGAAGAGTTGATTTCTGAGTTGTCTGAGCAATTTACCATTGCCATTGTTACACACTCAATGCAACAGGCGGCGCGTGTGTCTGACCGTACCGCTTACTTCCATTTGGGTGATTTAATTGAAGTGAACTCAACTGAAAAAGTGTTTACTCAACCAGACCATCAACTCACAGAAGCGTATATTACTGGTCGTTTTGGTTAATGACGTTGCTGTGAATAAAAGAGCCGCAAGGCTCTTTTTTTGTCGGGTGATTTTATTGATGTTGCTAACTCGCTACAACTGCGCATCTATTGATAAAAGTCTGTACCGTTATTGTGATGAAAATAGCGCTAATTTAAAAATAACGGTTGCAATTTGCAGCAACTGACCACATCTTAGACGCATAAAGACAAATTGAAACAAGAGCACCGATCGTATGTTATTTCACTTACCCAAATTCCCTGCGGAAATCCGTGTTAGTCATTTAAACACACGTGTGAATGAACAAAGAAAAAAAATTGTACAAGCTACAGCATCCCGTTTAGAGCTGTTGCAACTGCTACAACAACTGGTAAAAGAAGCTAAAATTCGCAAAAAGAATAATCAGAAAATTTTCGTGCTCGATTTTAAAGGCGATATTCAAGCCTCCGCAGCAGATACGATTCGTGAAGAAATCACCCTTATTTTAGCCACTGCCAAAGCCGGGCACGATCGTGTGGTTGTGCGCCTAGAAAGCCCAGGCGGCATGGTACATGGTTATGGACTTGCTGCTGCACAATTGGTGCGGTTGCGTGATGCTGGGTTTAACCTGACCATTTGCGTAGACAAAGTCGCTGCCAGCGGCGGTTATATGATGGCATGTATCGCCAATGAAATTATTTCTGCGCCGTTTGCGGTAGTCGGTTCAATTGGGGTGGTGGCGCAAGTGCCAAATTTCAATCGTTTATTGAAACAACACAACGTCGATTTTGAAATGTACACCGCAGGGCAGTACAAGCGTACCGTGACCATGTTTGGTGAAAATACCCCAGAAGGCAAAGCAAAATTTGAAGAAGAATTGCAACAAACCCATGCTTTATTTAAACATTTTGTGGAAAGATATCGTCCAAGTTTAAACGTAGAACAAGTCGCCACAGGTGAACATTGGTACGGTGAAGATGCACGAGCGCTGAACTTGGTCGATAAACTGCAAACTTCCGATGAATATTTGCTGGGTTTATTGGCACAGCACGATGTCTATGTGATTAATACGCGTAAACGTCCGACTTTTGGTGAAAAACTCGGCTTACAAGCGGCGCAAATGGCAGAAAGTTTGCTTCCAACTGTACTGAATAAAGTTGCGGATAGTTTTGCCAAAGCCAATAGCTCATTATTGCAACTGCGGGATCCGAAGTTTTAATTTTAGCCATCAAGTTTTAAAAACGCCTATTGAGTAATAGGCGTTTTTTTATGCCATAGTTGAATTGTGCCAATCAGCACAGCTGCCAGTGTGGCTAAAAACATATCTTTATGTGCATCCCACATATCGCCTTGTTGACCATTATAATTTTCGGCATCTTCTGGAGAAAGCCCAATAGCAATCCACCATTCAATCAGTTCATAAACTAAACTGGATGCCATGACAAATTGAATCGTTAAGGAAAATAAGGTCAGCGGTTTCAGGCTTGGTAACCAGACGTGAAAGCAACGATAGAAAAACGGATACAACAATAAGCCGTAAGCAAAATGAACCAGTCGATCATACATATTGCGTGACCAGCCTAGTTGTTGATTGAGGTCGAAATGCAATAATTTTATGAACCAGTCATTGTAGGGTACATAGGAATATAAATAATGCGCACCAATAACATGAATAATTAAAAAACCTAAATACAAACAAAAGTTCGCAAAGCTAAGCCCAATTTTTTTCAGGCAAATGATTAACACCAATAGCATGATGACCGTACCAATTTGATGCAGCACATAGGCTTCCCATTCTAGCGGCTGAATACTGCTGATGCCTACGCCAAGCCCAAGTAATGCCAACGCCACATAATGTTTGAGCGTGAGATTGTGTTCGATCATGTCATGTCCAAAATAAAGGTCGCCAAACTGTTTTATAGTGTTGTTATTGATTTGCTTTTATTACATGTCTTGACTTAGCTGCTGTTATTGGGTGAGCAAAGCGCTTGTCGTTGGTTTGTGTGCAGATACGCCGCCCAAAGCCTGACAGGCTTGGCGATACAACTGATATTTTTGTTGTACAACTTCATCTAGCGGAATATCAAAAAGGTCTTCACCATTTTGGTATTGCTCAACATAACGTACGGCTTTGGCTTTATTGGCTGCTAGTGTTTGTTGGTAAAAATTGGTGATAGATGAACTTGCCAGTTGGCTAGTTTCAATATTGTGGCACTGAAAATTTTGCAACACTTTTTCAGCACGTTTTACTTCGCCAGATTGACCAAACAAACAGCCACTTAAAGCTATGGTGGCTATAAATAATAAAATAAGCTTCATGCTAAGTGAGATGACATGTTTAGATCAGCTATTGTAGCTAAAATTCATTTTGAAAAAGAGAACTTTATGTCTAACACAAGCAAATATTTTTAATGTTTTACCAATAATTCATTAGTGTGATGTGGTGATTTTCTGATACAAAGCAGCCTGCACCACACCCGCTTTAGTGTGTTTGATTTGCTGCCATGTATCTGGCAGTTTTAACAGCGCTAAATCACGGTCTGCTTCTACATATATATAGGCATTGTCAGCAAGCAGTGGTTCTGCCAATACTGCCAGTTCTTGCCATAAATCAAGGCTGTAAGGTGGGTCTAAAAACAGCACATCAAACTGAGCATTTAAATTGTTTAAGGCACGTTGCGCGGTAGCAACCATCAACTGGCAATTGTTAGCCTGTAGTAATTGCATATTGTCTTTTAAAAACCGTGCTTGGCTTACATCGGGCTCTATCATCACCACATTTGCCGCACCACGTGACAGTGCTTCAAAGCCCAACGCACCTGAGCCTGCACAAAGGTCTAAAACCTGAGCATTTTGAATATCCCACATCAGCCAATTAAACAGCGTTTCACGCACACGGTCTGGGGTGGGGCGCAGTCCATCAATATTGGCAAAAGGTAGTTGGCGGCGTTTCCATTTACCACCGATAATGCGCAGTTGGTTTTTCATTATTCGGTAATTCCATCTTCAGCAATCACTGTTGCGGGGACTGGTGTAGAGGCTGCGGTACCCCCACTTGGTAATTCACCAGGTTTAATGCCTGCGGTCATCAGTCCGCTACTGACTTGGTGGTTAGCAGGGCGTAACGGTTCTTTTTTACGTTTCACTAACCAATAGTCAAAAATTGGACGTGCCAGTTGGGCAGCAGATCCACCGTGTCGACCATTTTCCCATACCACGGCTATGGCAATTTCAGGATTTTCTGCCGGTGCAAAACCGACAAATAAACCATGATCCCATTGCCGAGATGACAGCGCAGCTTCGTTATAGCGTTTGCCTTGGGCGATACTTTTTACTTGTGCCGTACCAGTTTTGCCTGCAATTGAATACTGCAAACCGCCTTTAATGCCACGCCCTGTACCAGACTGAATCACATCAATCATTGCAGCATGCATATTCACCCAGTCTTGATCTGTGCCGTTAAACTGAATTTTTCCATTCGGGGCATTATGCACTGTGAATTTTTTTGCACCTTTATGATAGCGTAATACGTGTGGGGTGACATGCGAGCCTTTATTGGCGGTAATGGCAGTTGCCATTGCCAGTTGTAACGGAGTAGAAG
>SSHD01000124.1 GCA_008017255.1 Acinetobacter sp. | reverse complement strand
TATATCACTATTTTTATTACGATGAACGGTGTAATTGTTTTTACACACAAATTAAAGTACCGAGATTGATGTGTTTTAGCAAATAAAATTTGAAATATTACTGAAATATCTACAATTATTAACTTCATCCATTGAATACAAAACAATTTGTAAGGCAAATTAACGCAAGTGCCAAGTTCCATTTACATCACGTGTGCCTAAAATTTTCAACACTAAAACCAAACTGAGCAGTAATAACAAATACCACGAACCAAGCTTACCCCAGCCGACCATATGCCACGCATCCACCTGACTCGGGTACAGCCAAATTTTATAAAAGGTACTAATGTTTTCAGCAATCCAAATTAAAAAAGCCAGTAGCAGCAATATAGGTAACATAGGAAGTTTCAGGCGGTGCTGTTTGAGTTGAAAGTACAGTTTGGTTTTCCAAAAAATCACCACACTCCAAACAAACAGCGCTATACGAATATCGGCAATAAAAAATTTTGTCATAAAGTTTAAATATGACAAAACTGCTAAACACAGCATATTGCAAAAATGCGGCAGTTTCTCGAATGAAACCGCATACAGTCGTAGTGATCTCGCAAAGAAACTACCCACCGCTGAGTACATAAAACCAGCAAATAACGGTACGGTCAATAATTTCAATACCGCAGGTTGTGGATATTGCCAAGACGCAATGGTGGGATGAGTCAGAAAAATTTCCATCCCCATCGCCAAAATATGAAACAAGGCAATGACTTTGGCTTCCGCCCAAGATTCTAGCTTTAACAACAATAAGCAAATTTGAATCGTAACGGCATAAAACAATAAATAGTCGTAACGAAAAAAACCATAATATTCTTGGCTGCCCATCGGTGCAGTAAAGACAAAAGCAGCTAGCAACAGCAAGCCAAATAAAGCTGCCGAAACTGCTTTAACCATAAAGTTAAGTGGCAGTGCTAACCATTGCACGATACCAGCGCTTGCTGAAACTGGGTGAGTAAACACGTTTAATTCATCAACCTAAATATTTGGCGCTGTATTCATGCACGGTATCGACAAAAATTTTCGGTTGCGCTGGGTCGACCCATTGGGTAATACCATGTCCTAAATTTGCCACATAACCGGTTTTTTCACCGTTGGCATAGGCATCGTCTAACATAGCTTTTACTGCTTTTTCAATAGAAGCCACTGAACCATACAGCACCGCTGGGTCTAGGTTGCCTTGCAATGCTGCACGCCCTGCAACCACATCACGTGCGGTATATAGTGACGTGGTCCAATCCAAACCGATGGCATCTGCACCAGTGCTAAGCATACTCTCTAACCATTGACCGCCGCCTTTCGTAAAAACAATGATCGGAATACGTTGTCCGTCTTTTTCGCGTTGCAATCCTGCAATGATTTTGGTCATATAATTGAGTGAAAATTCAACATACTCACGATGTGCCAGTGCGCCGCCCCAACTATCAAAAATTTGGATGGCTTGTGCACCTGCATCAATTTGGGCGTTTAGATAATCAATAACAGAATCGGCAAGATGATCGAGCAAAGCATGTAACACTTCTGGTTGTGCGTACATCATCTGTTTAATAAAACGAAATTCTTTACTTGAACCACCTTCGACCATATAAGTCGCTAAAGTCCAAGGGCTGCCTGAAAAGCCAATCAAAGGCACTTGTCCATTTAAGGCAGAACGAATAGTCGACACCGCATTCATGACATAAGCCAAATCGGACTTTGCATTGAGTTTTGGTAGATTCGCAACATCCTGTTCAGTGCGAACGGTGTTATGAAATTTTGGTCCCTCGCCTTCTTCAAAATATAAACCTAAGCCCAAAGCATCGGGTACGGTTAAAATATCGGAAAATAGTATTGCTGCATCCAACTCATAACGGCGTAATGGCTGAAGCGTCACTTCACAGGCAAATTCGGCATTTTTACATAAAGACAGGAAATCGCCAGCCTGCGCACGAGTCGCACGATATTCTGGTAAATAACGCCCTGCTTGACGCATCATCCATACTGGCGTAGTGTCCACAGGTTCGCGTAACAAAGCGCGTAAAAAACGATCATTTTTCAACGTTGTCATTACCAATCTCTAAAGCCTTTTATGTAGCCGCATCATAACAAAGTTAAGTTAGAATTTATAATTGCAATTGGGCAGATAAATTTAAACTTTCAGTAAAAAGTGCTATAGACACAAAACTGCTACTGCAAGCACAATCATTTTCTGCAATACTTGTAAGGTTTTATATTTCAATACCAATAATTCTTAAGGTTGAATTACATGTTTGTTCGCTCATTACTCGCTATGAGTTTAAGTTGTATTTTTGCTAATGTTGCTTTTGCTGCTCCAACAACTGAGCAACCATTACACCCTCAAAAACTCACGGCTATGGTGTTGGATCCAATTGACCCTTTAGCGGTTGATACTGCCTCTAGCGTCGTTGCACAACCAGCATCTGCTGTACAAGCAAGCACGGTCGATACACCCGCATCTAGTGTGGTGGCTCAACCAGCTTCAAAAGTGCAAGCCGATAGTGTTGATGCCGCATCGCAGGCTGATAACACCGAAACGACTACTGATACCACAACCACACCTGCAGCCCCTATGTCTTGGACTTTAGACAGTCTAAATAATGCGCAATGGGATGAAACACTGCTCAAAGGTCAATCACCAATGTATGCGCGTGCGCATGTGATGCTGAATGATACACATGCTTCTCCAGGTGCGATTGATGGTTCTAGCGGTCAAAATACGCTAAAAGCCATTGCGTCTTTTCAACAAATGAATGGCCTAAAGCCGACTGGCGTACTGAGCAAAGAAACTTGGGATGCTTTAGTTGCTAAACAAACTAAGCCAGCTTATGTGCAATACACCATTACCGAGGCAGACTTAAAAGGTCCTTTTGCTAAGGAAATTCCACATGACTATGCCCTACAAGCAAAAATGAAAGGCTTGTATTACACCCGTACCACTGAAATGTTAGGCGAAAAGTTTCATATGGATGAAAACTTCTTGAAGAAGATTAATCCAACCGCCACGTTCAAAAAAGCTGGTGAGAAAATCATTGTTTCCAATAAACGTGTGGATGTACCAGAAGATATTCATTTGATTGTGGCGCACAAAGGTGCAAAACAACTGTATTTATTTAACAGTCGTAACCAAATGATTGGCTCATTCCCTGCCACTATTGGTAGTGCAGACACTCCGTCGCCAACAGGCACCTATAAAATAGTGGGTGTAGCGAAAAACCCGTACTACAGTTATTCACCGTCTAACTTTGTTCAGGGTAAAAACTTAAAGCCGCTGAGCTTACCACCAGGTCCAAACGGACCAGTCGGTAATATCTGGATTGGTTTAAGCAAAAAGTCATTCGGGATACACGGTACACCGAACCCATCGTTGATTTCTAAAACAGCTTCACACGGTTGTATCCGCTTAACCAACTGGGATGCCAATGATTTAGGCGCTAAAGTTCGTTCTGGGGTAACGGTTAAGTTTTTAGAATAATAGGCTTTTTCATACCCCCTTGAGCTTCCCCTTCAAGGGGAAATTTCTAGAGCAAAAAAACCGAATATCATCACCGTGATATTCGGTTTTTTAATGCTTAGATTCTTAGATGCTAAATATCTTCTACGGCTTTGGCTATGGGTTGATAATAAACCTGGTTACGACCCAATTGTTTAGCGCGATACAGTGCTTTATCTGCGGTGTGAATGACCGTTTCTTGGCTAATTTCCGCATCGCCATGAAACACTGTAACCCCTAAACTAATGGTCACATGCTTGGCAACCAGTGAACGCTCATGCGGAATCATCAGCCGATCTATGGTACGATAAATATTGGTCGCAACCGCATACGCGCCTTGGGCAGAAGTTTCAGGTAACAACACCACAAACTCCTCTCCGCCATAACGTGCAATAAAGTCCATGTGTCGTATCGAACTTTGAATGGTTTTGGCAATTTCTGAAATCACCTCATCGCCCTTTAAATGTCCATAAAAGTCGTTATAGTTTTTGAAATAATCAATATCAATAAACAAGAAAGATAAAGGCTTACTTGTTTGACAGGCGAGTTGATAAAAATGCTCAAACATTTCATCGAAAGTACGTCGATTAGAGATTTTGGTCAGCTCATCATGTTGACTTAAATGCAGCAATTCCGAAGCCTGTAAACGTAGAATTTTTTCATCAATTTCTGAAATTTTTGACCTAATAAAGAACTTCCGCTCTTTCGCAATGAGTATGACACTCATTGAAAATCCTAATAACATACTTCCAATGTACATTCGCCCTACGATTAAAAAATCACATGGAATATCAAAAATATATAGAAGAAATAAAACAATTGAAGCCGCAACAGCACCTAACCATAACATATGCAATGGTTTAATACCGCTCAGCACAAAACCCAATATATATAAGAAAGCAAGCAATAGCATTGCTTGATTTTGCAGAACAACACTCGAAACACTGAGTAATAGTAATGATACGACAATAATTGTAGAAAAAATAATCGTACATGATGCCTGATAAAAATAAGCTCTCAAATGCCGAAAGCGTGAAAAAGCCCAAAATAAAAAAAGAGCTAAACCAACAATAAATAAACTCAGAATACTATAGGCAAAATCCACAGTAAAATTTGCACTGTCACGAATAATGACATAGTTCGTAGGCAAGATCAGCAATACATAAATGGTAAAAGTGATAACACCTTGTCCAAAGAATTGAATTGCATTGCTACGTGTCCGATCAATATTAAAATGCCAAAACTCAGCTTCAAGCTGTGGGGGTAAGATTTTTTTTGCTTTCTGTCCCTTTAAATGGTGGGCAATAACCTGCTCTAAAGCGCCTTTTGATTTTCGTAAGCCCTCAAGTTCCTTTTGATTTTCCATCTAACACTCATTTAACAATATGTTGCATGTGCTGCCGTATAAAAATAACACAATTTGTGTTTTTGATATGCGCTTTACTTAACCATTTATCCGTAATTCTAGTTATGATTTTCACACTTTATGCATTATTATTTGTATTATTTTTACGTTTGAAGTGCACCTTGAATACAATTACCCTATTACAACCAGATGATTGGCACGCGCACTTGCGTGATGGCTTAGCCCTAAAGCGTACTGTGCCTGACTTAGCCAAACAATTTTCCCGTGTAATTTGTATGCCCAATCTTGTTCCACCAGTAAAGACTGTAGAAGAAGCGTTGGCTTATCGTGAGCGAATTATGGCGCATGTGCCAGAAAGTCGGCATTTTGACCCACGTATGGTGTTGTACTTTACCGACCACACCGCTCCCGATGAAGTACGTAAAATTAAAGAGTCTGAGTTTGTAGATGCCATCAAACTCTACCCTGCTGGTGCAACCACAAATTCGGACAATGGGGTCAGTGACATTCGCAAAGTTTATGCGGTGATTGAGCAACTTGAGAAACATCAAGTGCCATTGTTGTTGCATGGCGAAGTTACGCATAATCATGTCGATATTTTTGATCGTGAAAAACGCTTTGTAGATGAAATACTCTCTCCTTTACTCAAACAATTCCCTGAACTCAAAGTAGTGCTGGAACACATTACCACCAGTGACGCGGCACAGTTTGTGTTAGAACAAGACCGCCATGTGGCGGCAACCATTACCCCACAACATTTATTGTTTAATCGTAATGATATGTTGGTGGGTGGGATCAAGCCACATTTCTATTGCCTACCAATTTTAAAACGACAAACCCATCAAACCACCTTATTAGAAGTGGCAACCAGCGGTAGCCCCAAATTCTTCTTAGGTACAGACAGCGCACCACACGCGCAAAATGCCAAAGAAAATGCCTGTGGTTGTGCGGGCTGTTATAGTGCACCAAATGCGATTGAACTATATGCACAAGCCTTTGACCAAATGGGTAAACTGGAGCGTTTAGAAGGTTTTGCCAGTCATTTTGGTGCTGACTTTTATGGCTTACCACGTAATACATCAACTATCACCTTGGTGAAAGAAAACCATGTGGTGGCTGAATCTTTTGATTATTTAGATGATCAGAAAATTATTCCGTTGCATGCAGGTAAAACGCTGCACTGGAGAAAAGTGTGACCCAAACAGAAAACCAAGCCCCTCTTATTGCGCAGCGTTTTCGTGGCTTTTTACCTGTAGTTGTCGATGTCGAAACAGCAGGTTTCAATGCACAAACCGATGCCTTACTAGAAATTGCTTGTATTCCAATTGTTTATGATGAACAGAAGCAATTTATACCTGGCCCTGCGTTTCATGCACATCTCAATCCGTTTGAGGGTGCAAACCTCGACCGCCGCTCGCTGGATTTTATTGGCATCGACCCATTTAATCCAATCCGTATGGCAATGGCGGAAGATGAACGTGGTGCGTTAAAACGAATTTTCAAATCTTTACATGAAGTGCGTAAGGCGCAGCAGTGTACGCATGCCATTTTGGTTGGGCATAATGCACATTTCGATTTGGGTTTTTTACAGGCGGCTATTCATCGTTCTGGTACCAAAAATCAGAACCCTTTTCATAGTTTTTCAGTGTTTGATACTGTCACACTCAGCGCAGTAACTTTTGGTCAAACTGTATTGGCACGGGCCTGTATTCAGGCTGGAATTGAGTTTGATGGTAAAGAAGCACATTCGGCTTTATACGACACGCAAAAGACGGCTGAACTGTTTTGCTATATTTTGAACAAACTGTCGCCACATATTCTTGACAGTTGGGTGGCAGAACCCTAATATACGCCTACCTCAAGAAGTCCCTATCGTCTAGAGGCCTAGGACATCGCCCTTTCACGGCGGTAACCGGGGTTCGAATCCCCGTAGGGACGCCAAATTCTAAAAAGCCACTGCATAAGCAGTGGCTTTTTTCTTTTTCGAAAATAAACACAGCAATTTAAGAAGTCTTTTGCTCGTTTGTTTCAATTTCAACAATAAAAGCATCTGACACTAAATTTGTTTTGGGTAAAGGATTGGCTTCGATAGTTGAGGTTCCTACTGGTTGAGATTCTATAACTGGGCTTGCGATGACTGGGGCTGCTATGGCAGTTATTCCAAAGTCTTGTTTGATCTGTTCGACATCTGGTGTGCGTTTATAACGAATTACTCTATATCCTGCTTCGGCGATTAAAGCATCCCTGTCGGCATCTTTATCTTCTTTGCCCTTATGTGATGAATCATCGAGTTCAACAATTGCAACTATGTTGAACTGTTTATCTAACACAACAAAATCAACAACTTTTCGATTAAATAAATTTCGAGTCGCATAGCCACTTGCGGTCATAAATGCGCTAAAGGCAACTTGTGCCAATACAAAATGATCAAGTAATGCATCTTTTAATCTTAAAAAAGTCGGCTGCTCATTCATGGTGAGTATGCGCTTGCCTTTGATTGGGTTGCGCTCGGTTTTACCTTTTGCTTTTTTGTCATTTCCAAAAACTACGACAACAATTGCCGCCACGACAATAAA
Organism: Acinetobacter sp.; assembly: GCA_008017255.1. Classification (GTDB taxonomy): domain Bacteria; phylum Pseudomonadota; class Gammaproteobacteria; order Pseudomonadales; family Moraxellaceae; genus Acinetobacter. The sequence continues at coordinate 1,729 of SSHD01000124.1, read as the reverse complement.
AATAACGATCCAAGTCATCAATATTTTCCTTATTAAAAAACAACACCATACAAACAAATGAAAAAATTATAATAAATATTCAAGTCAAAAAATAAAAGGGATTCCGCAGAATCCCTAAAAACACTAAGCCGATTTGCGTGAATTCACGCGGCCTTTCATCACCGCTTTAATATTGCCTTTGGCATATTTTAAAAATACCAACAATGGCGATAGTTTCGGATTCGGCTGCCCACCTTGTCCAATCGCTTTGAACTGCGATGCGTACCAAATAATTTCCATAATCGCCATTTTATCGACAAAAGGAATGCCGGTTTTAATTGGCTTGACTGCGTAGCGCACATCGTGCCCTGCAATTAAACGATCGGTTAAATCGGTTTCCACTGCCAACGGACGTGCGATACCAATAAAATCACATGCACCACTGGCAAGTGCCGCATTCATACTAGCAACGGTACGAAAACCACCAGTCACCATGAGCTTACACGTCACATGCTGACGAATCTTTTCAGCAAAATCTAAGAAATAAGCTTCACGTGCTAGAGTACTGGCTTTCTGCGATTTAGATTTCACCCCTGCCATAGCAGGCGCTTCATAAGTTCCGCCTGAAATTTCGATGAGATCAATACCTGCTGCATCAATGGCTTTAAAAACAGTGATGACATCTTCTTCACTAATGCCGCCACGTTGAAAATCGGCAGAGTTAAGTTTTACTGAAATAATAAAATTGTCAGAGGTTGCAGCACGTACTGCTTGGTAAATTTCTAGCAAAAAGCGCATCCGGTTTTCAACCGATCCACCCCACTGATCGGTACGTTTATTGGTCAGTGGCGATAAAAACTGGCTGATGAGATAACCATGTGCACCATGTAATTGCACCCCCTCAAATCCTGCTTTTTCACACACTGCTGCTGCGGTGGCAAAACGCTGAATTATATCTAAAATTTCGTCATGGCGAAGCTCACGCGGTGTCGCAAACATAGCGGCTAACATTGGACTAAAAGGCACCGCCGATGGTGCAACGGTTTCTTTATTTAACCCTTTTGGACATTGCCGACCCGGATGTGACAACTGAATCAATTGCACCATGCCGTGTTTCTTACCCACTTCAGCCCAGTGCTGTAATTTGGCCAAATCACGCTCGGTTTCAATTGCCACCACACCCGGTTCATTTTTAGCACGGATATTAACCATGACATTGCCAGTAATGGCACAACCTAAACCACCCTTTGCCCACGCTTCATATAAGCCATAATGCAGCTCATTCGGCTGTCCGTCATGATTTGCCAATGCCTCACTCATTGCACCTTTTATAATGCGGTTCTTAAATGTAGTATTACGAATTTGGATTCTGTCTGCAATTTGGCTCATGGTCATCCTCTGTTTCTTAATTAGCGTAATCTATTATTGCGTGCGAATTACACGGCGAACAGCGCATTTTTGAATAACTTGACAATATCACATGTCAATTTAAATACAAGTTCAGTTCAAGTTCAATACTGGCTCGCCGCAATCAGTTGTCGAGTGTATTCGGTTTGTGGGTGGGAAAATAAATTGGCAGTGGCTTGATATTCCAACACTTGTGCTTGATGCAATACCAATACGTTGTGGCATAGCGCTTGAATGACTTGCAAGTCATGACTAATCAACACATAACTGATTTGCTCTTGCTGCTGTAAGCGGCGTAATAGTTCAATCATTGCCCGTTGTGTAGTTCTGTCGAGTGCCGAAG
>SSHD01000058.1 GCA_008017255.1 Acinetobacter sp. | reverse complement strand
CCTTCAAGTAAAACCAGTACGAACAAAACTTTTGTACGTCCATCTAGCCCTTTTTTAAGTGCGACTTTATCAGACACGATACCGCCCAACGCACGAGCATATAAATCAGCGGTTTGGAAAAACGAGTTTCTGACATATTTCAACCAAAAAATGAGCTTAGAGTTCGCTATATTAAGTGAATTATTTGCTGAAAGCGATGATAAAAAATTGACTATTTGATCAATAAAAACAATGAATATTCATGAAAAAAGACGACTTGGTGTCGTCTTTTTGGTAGTTGTTTGAAGCTTAGAATCGGTAGCCGACACCTGCATAAGCCAGAATGGGGTTAATTTCAATATCAGCTGTGGATTTGATCAACTCGCCATGCGTGGCATCTTTTACTGTAATAGTCGTTTCATTTTTAAGATGGGCATAAGATACAGAACCCACTGCAAACCATTTATCATTAAAGTCATAAGTGAAACCAACGGTTGCAATGGGAGCAAAAGCATCGGTTGCTTCCAACTCCACTTTAGGGTCCGCTGAACTGGTTTTACCTTCAAGTGATGCGCCTGCATTACCTTCTTTAATATTGGCAATCATATGACCTGCTGCAATGAGATCTTTCTCTGTTTGCGGGTTAATTTCCAACTCATTAAAGTAAGCGTACATCAACCCAACACCGATATAGGGGCGGAATTTATTTACCCCTGTTTTACCAAAGTGATATTGGAACTCGAAAGCAGGTGTCCACGCACGTGCAGATGCCGCAGGGCCGTGTGCTTCCAAATCGGTAATGAAAATATCATTTTCAAGTTCTAAATTTCCTAAAGCTCCGCCCATAGGTGTTGCAGTTGCTGAAAAAGGCGCATAAATTTTTCCTTTGCCTTGTAAATCGACTTTAGGTGGAATCCCTGCTTTCATTTCAAAAGAAATATTGTCGGTAAAAAAGTAATTGGTCATGATGCCCAATGTGGTGACATCATCGGCTTCTAAACCTGTGCCTGGGTTGTCCCATTGACTGAGGCCACGTATTTCAGCAGTCCCACTTAGTGCTGAGGGGACATCAGCATTAATTAAAGCTAGCCCATCAAGAGTAGCCTTTAAGAGAGGATTGACGCTACTTCCTGGCTTGATATTGTCGAGCACCGTTTGTGCTTTGATATCTCCAACTTTTGCAGTTTCGCTTTCTTTAACGGCTGTATTGACACGGAAGGGTTGGGCTTTACCTTGTGGCATAACATGTAAAGCACCGACAGATACAGAGAAACGTTTAAAGCCATCGCCATCTTGTAAACTAAAATAAGGCGATGCGGCAAAGCTGCTATGTGATGAAAATAGGGCAATACTTAGCGCAAGATACGACAGCTGATTTTTCATTGAAGGAATCCATTTCCAGTAGTTAAAATTTTATTGTGTTCAAAGTAACGGTTTTTATTAAAATGTTTGTTTAGTTAGAGTTTATAATTGTTACGCTTATGAAAGATTATGTTGTATTTAGGTAAACTGATAACGAAATTTAGGCGAAAAAATAGGCAAACAGAGTCGCCTATTTAACATTGATTGATTTTAAAGCATCTGACCTTTTGCAAAAATATAAATAACCCCTTTGTTTTCCCCCTTCTCAAGGGGGAACTATAGGGGGTTTTGCAAAAGGTCATTACATAAAACGCGATAAGTCTTCTTCTGGGCGAGCGGTTAGCACTTCAATACCGGTATTGGTCACCAACAGGGTGTGCTCGTATTGCGCCGATAATTTATGGTCTTTGGTGACTACCGTCCATTTATCACCGAGTAATTTGGTTTGCCATACGCCAGCATTGACCATCGGTTCGATGGTAAAAGTCATACCAGCCTCTAGACGCATACCAGTGCCTTTTTGACCATAGTGCAGCACTTGCGGTTCATCGTGAAACACATTGCCAATACCATGCCCGCAATATTCACGTACTACACTAAAGCGCTCAGATTCGACATATTGTTGAATCGCATGACCAATATCACCCAAATACGAGCCATCTTTTACGGTTGCCATACCACGATACATTGCCTCTTGTGCAACGTTGCATAAGCGGTTGGCAAGTATTGAGGTTTCACCACCCACCACATACATCATGTTGGTATCGCCGTGATAACCGTCTTTAATGACTGTCACATCAATATTTAAAATATCGCCGTTTTTTAACTTTTTAGTATCGGTTGGAATGCCATGACACACCACATGGTTGACCGAAGTACAAATCACATGCTGAAACGCAGGGCGACCCGGTGCTGCGCCGTAACCTAAACATGCTGGAATGGCATCTTGTTTATTGACAATATAGTCATGGCAAATGCTGTCTAATTCGAGTGTGGTTACGCCCGCTTTAATATGCGGTTTAATCATATCTAGTACTTCTGCCGCTAGTCGTCCCGCTACGCGCATTTTGGCAATTTCATCTGCCGTTTTAATAAGGCGGCGTGGTGCTTGAGAAGTTGTATTCATGATCTTTAAAAACTTTTGGAAATTTGTATATGACTATGGTATAAATAGCCGCCTATTTTATCAAATGCTTTTCGTGACTTTCTTCTTTATAAGAGTTTTATGAACGCATTGCAAAAATAGGTGTAAAAAATCCGCACATATATCGTCACATTACTCTGGGTGCCCTTTGGGGTGGAGAATGCGGATATATGGAGGCCTAACCCAAACTTTAAGGTAAAGAAAATGGCAGATTATAACGTAAGTATCCGTGACCTTCTTCAAGCAGGCGCGCACTTTGGTCACCAAACTCGTTTCTGGAACCCAAAAATGCGTGAATACATTTTTGGTGCACGTAATAAAATTCACATCATTAACCTTGATATTACTGTTAAAGAGTTAAATGATGCTTTGAACTTTGCTAACCAATTGGCAAGCAAAAAGAACAAAGTTTTATTCGTTGGTACGAAACGCGCAGCTTCTAGCATTATCCGTGAACAAGCACAACGTGCGGGTCAACCGTATGTAGATCACCGCTGGTTAGGTGGTATGTTGACTAACTGGAAAACATTACGCCAGTCAATCAACCGTTTAAAAGATCTCCAAGTTCAATCTCAAGATGGTACTTTTGCTAAGCTCACTAAACGTGAAGCTTTAGAGCGTACTCGTGAGATGGATAAACTTGAACGCGCTTTAGGCGGCGTGAAAAACATGGGTGGTTTACCAGACGCATTATTTGTTATCGACGTAGATCACGAAGCGATTGCAATTAAAGAAGCGAAAAACTTAGGTATTCCAGTTATCGGTATCGTAGATACAAACTCTAACCCAGACAACGTAGATTACGTGATTCCGGGTAATGATGATGCGATCCGTGCTGTAACTTTATATGCTGCATCTATGGCTGATGCGATTCTTGCAGGTAAAGAATACGCTCAATCTCAAGCGAATGCTCAAGCAAAAGGCGATGACGCTGCGAAAGAAGCACCAGAGGCTTAATTCGTTTTGATACTGATTTGTCATGTTTGCGACATGTAAAGGTGACAAATTTAAGTGTTGAGATTGCAAACGGCTCGGAGTTTCTTTGAGCCGTTTTTGTTGAACAGATTTATTTTCTACCGATTTTAGGAGAACAACATGACTGCAGTTACTGCCAGCATGGTAAAAGAATTACGTGACCGTACTGGTCTTGCAATGATGGAAGGCAAGGGAGCATTAACAGAAGGGGACGGTGGTGTTGAGGTTGCGATTGATCACGTGAGTAAATCAGGTCAAGCAAAAGCGGCTAAAAAAGCGGGTAATATTGCTGCTGATGGTGCAATCACCATTGTTCAAAACGGTAACAAAGCCATTCTTTTAGAAGTAAACTGTCAAACTGACTTCGTTGCTAAAGACGACAACTTCAAAAACTTTTCTGATAAAGTTGCAACTGCTGCACTTGCTGCGAATGAAACTGATGCTGCAAAAATTGCTGAGCTTAAACTTGAAGATGGCACAACTGTTGAAGAAACACGTGTTGCTTTAGTCCAAAAAATTGGTGAAAACATTCAAGTACGTCGTGCGAAAATTGTTGAAGGTGAAAACCTTGCAGTTTACAAACACGGTTTAAAAATTGGTGTAGTGGTTTCTTATACAGGTGATGCTGACACTGGTAAAGGTATTGCAATGCACGTTGCTGCGTTCAATCCAGTTGCGGTAAATGCTGAAGGCGTATCTGCTGAGCTAATTGCGAAAGAAAAAGAAATTGCTGAAGCGAAAGCTTTAGAATCTGGTAAGCCTGCAAACATCGTTGAAAAAATGGTGGTTGGTTCAGTAGAGAAATACTTGAACGAAGTTGCGCTTGACCGTCAAATGTATGTCATCGACAACGACAAGAAAGTTGCTGATGTATTAAAAGCGACGGGTACTGTAGTTGCTCAATTCGTTCGCTTCGAAGTAGGTGAAGGTATTGAGAAGAAAGCTGAAATGAGTTTTGCTGACGAAGTTGCTGCTGCGCAGGCTGCTGCTGCTCAGTAATTCTGATGCTTTTAAAAAACCCAGTTCATTGAGCTGGGTTTTTTATTGCCTACATATTACTCAAATGCGTTATTCACCATGCTGTTGTTTGAACTCGGTTAAAGCATCAATACGGTATTGGATGAGCATTTCACCAATTTCAGCACCCTGAATATGAGCAGGTAAATCTTGTGCACGGATATTCCTAACAATCTCCATCGCATTTAATAAATACTGCGCTTGCGGATATGGACGCTGTTCCAATCCCAAACGACCTTTCGCATCACATTCACAAGCCTGTGCAAATGCAATCACTTTTTCAGGCCGACGTAAAACGTCTAACCGCTGCAATAGTCGCCATAGTGTGCCAGGCTTTAAACTTTGCACTTGATGGCATTTTAAATGTTCTTTACAAACAACTAATGCCAAATTTTTAAGTTGAGTTGGAACTTTTAAACGCTCACATAAACGCGTTACAGGCGCTAAACCACGCTCCTCATGCATAATATGTCTTGGCAATTCATCAGCAGGAGTAAGTGCCTTGCCCAAGTCATGCAGCAATACTGCAAAACGCACGTCTAATTCATAATTTGCTTGGCAGGCTTGTTTTAAAGCCATGAGGGTGTGAACCCCAGAGTCGACTTCAGGATGGTATTCAGGACGTTGTGGAACACCGAATAGAGCATCGATTTCTGGAAATAATGCCTTTAGCGCATCGCAATCTTTCAGGGTTTGAAAATAAATATCGGCTTGATCTTCCATTAAGGCGCGTGCAGTTTCTTTCCACACTCGCTCGGGAGTCAATGCTGCCAATTCGCCAGATTGCGCTATATCACGCATAAGCTGTAAGGTTTCAGCAGCAATGGTAAAACCGTAGCTTGCATATCGTGCGGCAAAACGAGCTACACGTAGTACCCGCAGAGGGTCTTCGGTAAATGCGTCTGATACATGGCGCAAAACTTTTAGTTGTAGATCGTGCTGACCACCATAGGGGTCGTAAATATGACCAGCTTCATCCATTGCCATCGCATTGACGGTTAAATCACGGCGGATCAGGTCATCTTCTAGGCTAACGCTACTGTCGGTATAAAAATCAAAGCCATGATAACCCACGCCAGACTTACGTTCAGTCCGTGCCAGTGCATATTCGTCTTTGCTTGTGGGATGTAGAAATACTGGAAAGTCTTTGCCGACGGGTTGATAGCCTTGTGCAAGTAATTGCTCGGGCGTTGCGCCAACCACCACATAATCTTTTTCGTGATAGGGATACCCGAGCAATTGATCTCGAACTGCGCCACCGACTAAATAAACTTGCATGAAAAAACCTCTACACTTCACACAATCATGCTACAGAATAGAGGTTTTCTCAAGCTTAAAGCATCGCTTTTCACGAAAAGCGACACTTTAGATACTTAGTTTTGAATTTGCTGAATTTCAGCCACAGTTAGGGCAGTCATATTCACCACACGACGCGTGGTTGCCGTCGGGGTTAAAATATGCACTGGTTTTGCAACGCCCAATAAAATAGGTCCAATGGTGACATTGTTCCCTGAGGTTGCTTTTAACAGGTTAAATGAAATATTCGCAGCATCTAAGTTCGGCATAATCAATAAGTTAGCAGAACCTTTGAAGCGTGAATTTGGGAAAGTAGAATGACGAATGCTTTCATCCAAGGCTGCATCGCCATGCATTTCACCTTCAACTTCGAGCTCTGGCGCTTGTTCAGCCAATAAACGATAAACTTCACGCATTTTTTGTGCGCTAGAATCGAGTTGGTCGCTGCCGAAACTTGAGTGAGAAAGTAGGGCAACACGTGGTGTAATACCAAAACGGCGCACTTCTTCCGCAGCTAAAATGGTCATTTCAGCCAACTGTTCAGCTGTTGGGTTGGTGTTGACATAAGTGTCGGCAATAAACAAGTTACGGTCTTCAAGCATCAATGCATTGAGCGTAAAGAAGTTGTTGCGACCTGCTTTTAAACCAATTACGTTTTTTACGAAATCGAGGTGAATGTCATAGCTGGCATAGGTTCCGCACAACATACCGTCGGCTTTACCATGTTTCACCAACATTGCTGCAATTAAAGTTGAACGACGACGTGCTTCACGTTGCGCATATTCAACCGTCACGCCTTTGCGTTGCATGGTGGTGTAATAATCTTGCCAGAAATCATCGTATAGAGGGTTCTGTTCTTGATCGACAATTTCAATGTTGACACCGTGTTGTAAGCGTAAGCCAAGTTTTGAGATGTTTTGCTCAATCACTGCAGTACGACCCACTAGAATTGGCTTAGCCAAACCTTCGTCTACCACTATTTGAATGGCACGTAATACACGGTCATCTTCACCTTCCGCATAAACAATGCGTTTCGGGTCAGTTTTGGCTTGAGAGAAAATTGGTTTCATCAAGAACGCTGAGTTGTATACAAACTCAGAAAGACGCTGACGATAGGCCGAGAAATCTTCAATCGGGCGTGTTGCAACACCTGAGTCCATTGCTGCTTTGGCAACCGCAGGGGCAATTTCTAAAATCAAACGCTGATCTAAAGGACGTGGAATTAAATAATCACGACCGAAAGAGGCAGATTTTTCGCCATAAGTTGCTGCGTCAGCTTCTACATGCGCCATACGAGCAATGGCATGTACACAAGCAATTTTCATTTCTTCATTGATGGTGGTTGCACCAACATCCAACGCACCACGGAATATGTACGGGAAACACAAAGCGTTATTGACTTGGTTTGGATAATCCGAACGACCTGTTGCCATAATGACGTCTGGACGCACTTCATGTGCATGTTCAGGTAAAATTTCTGGGTCTGGGTTGGCTAGCGCAAAAATAATTGGATTTTCCGCCATTTCTTTAACCATTGCTTTGGTTAAAATGCCTGCCGCAGAAAGACCCAAGAACATGTCTGCACCCGCCATGACTTCATGTAATTGGCTGGCTTGAATGTCTTGCACATAGCGTTTTTTCGACTCATCTAGCCCTTCACGCGAAGTGGTGAGCAGGCCACGCGAGTCAGCCACCACGATATTTGCTTTATTTACGCCCAAAGCACACAGTAAATCTAGGCATGAAAGTGCTGCAGCACCTGCGCCAGAAGCTACAATTTTAATTTCATCAATTTTTTTATTGACCAACTGCAACGCATTCAGCAATGCTGAGCCAACAATGATACTAGTACCGTGTTGATCGTCATGGAACACCGGAATGTTCATCCGTTCACGAAGTTTCTTTTCGATATAGAAACATTCAGGCGCTTTAATATCTTCGAGGTTAATACCGCCAAAAGTCGGCTCTAAAGAGGCAACGATATCGACAATTTTATCTGGATCATTTTCTGCAATTTCAATATCAAAGACATCTACACCCGCGAATTTTTTGAACAGTACGCCTTTACCTTCCATTACTGGTTTAGATGCCAGTGGACCAATGTTTCCTAAACCAAGCACAGCTGTACCATTACTGACCACGGCGACCAAGTTTCCACGCGCGGTGTATTTTGCCGCAGCAGAAGGGTCACGTTCGATTTCCAAACACGGCGCTGCGACACCAGGCGAGTAGGCAAGTGCTAAATCGCGTTGGTTAATCAGCTGCTTGCTTGGCGTTACACTAATTTTTCCTGGGGTTGGAAATTCATGGTAGTACAGAGCGGCTTGTTTTAAAGATTGGTCGTCCATCTTAGTCTCGATTGTTTCGATAGTTGTTTCAATACAACAATCAGCCCAAATGTAGACTGATTATTTCATTTAGATAAGTGCACAAGAATATAGCATTAGTTGATGATTTCGGACAGTAAAAAAGCGCAATTTCGCTGAACCCATGGGCATATTGACATTTATAAAACAACGATGGAGCCAATGGCTCCATCGTTTAGCTAAACTTGGTTGCGGTAGTAACTTGATTATGCTTTTGTAAGAACTCAGTGGCATGTTTAGCACTTAATGGTTTGGCGAATAAATAACCTTGTAAAATGTCACATTCTTGATGTTTTAAATATTCGCTTTGTTGTTCAGTTTCAACACCTTCAGCCACTACTTTTAAACCAATGGTTTTACCCATAGCGATCATGGCATTCACAATAGCATCTTGTTTTGCGTTGCCAATTTTAGAAATAAACGCACGGTCAATTTTTAAAATATCAATCGGATATTCAGTTAAATAGGCCAGAGATGAATAGCCAGTACCGAAATCATCCAATGCAATAGAAATGTCGCGTTCTTTAATGGCTTTTAACACCATTTTGACGTTATCGGTATTTTCCAAAAATGCCGATTCGGTAATTTCTAATACAAGATTACGGCCAATAATGGCGTAGGTTTCGAGTATGTCATCGAGTTCGCTCAGCAATTGACCACGTTGAATTTGCTGCGCCACAATATTTACCGCAATATTAATATGATTGAAACCAAGTTTTTGCCATGCTTGTAATTGTTTTGCCGCTTCATACAACACAAAACGCCCAATATCTGAAATCAAACTGGTGCTTTCTGCCAAAGGAATAAAAATATTCGGCATGATTAAGCCTTTACTTGGGTGATTCCAGCGAATTAAGGCTTCAAAACCATCAACTTTACCATCAAGCGCATTCATTTTAGGTTGATAATGTACAAAGAGTTCGTTGTTTTGAATGGCTTTTCTTAAATCTAGTTCTAGGTCGGTATGTTTGTCGATAAAGTTCGCGCGTTCTTTAGAATAATAGCGAATGGTATTGCCACCTAAATGTTTGGCTTCATTCAGGGCTTGCTCGGCATGAGTATTTAAATTATCGACTTGGCGACCATGATCCGGATAAATCGCCACACCGACTGAAATACTGACCAAATATTCTTGGTCATTTAGGTCAAACGGTTTGCTAAAGGCTTCAACCACGTTGTTGCAGAGCTGATGAATAGGCGGGTGCAATGGCGACATTTCATACACAATCGCAAAATCATCGGCACTTAAGTGTGCGACCAATAGGGCATCGGGATTGCTTAAACGTAAGCGCTGTGACACTTGTTTTAAGATTTCATCGCCAGCGTGGTGACTTACCAACTCATTCAATGCGCGGAAACGGTCAATATTTAAACGAATTACCGCAAGTTGTTGAATGGACGTTTCATTGACTAAATATTGATGCAATTGCTGATGATAATACAAACGGTTCGGTAAGTCGGTTAAAGGATCATAATTTTCTAAATAGGATAAACGCTGTTCTTGTAGTTTATATTCGGTTAAATCAGACAAAATTCCAATATAATTAATAATACGGTTTTGCTCATCTTTGACTGCATTGATATGCATACGAACTTCTAATTCTTTTCCTGAGCGGAATTTTATACTCTTTTCAGTATGATATTCACCCTTGCTGAGTAATTGTTGAACAATTTCCTCTTGTGTCATGCGTGGATTTGCTTTGTTGGATTTGACTAAATCAAACAGATATTTACCTATAATATGGTCACGTTGAAATCCACTCATTTGTGCATAGAATGGATTGCTTTCAATATAGCGCAGGTTTTCATCTAAAATAAAAATACCTTCAGCCGCTTGTTCAAATACAGTGGCAGCCAATTTTAAACGGTCTTGATCTTTCTTTTCTTGATTTATGTCACGATAAATACCCACCATACGCAGTGGCGAGCCACTTTTTTCATCTCTTGAAATCACTTGTCCCACATCATGTATCCATACCCATTCGCCATTGGAGCGCTGAATGCGAAAGGTTTCAGTAAAACGTGGCGTTTTACCATCTAAATGTTGAAATAGGGTATTTTTAACGCGGGCAAGATCATCCGGATGCACAATTTTATGCATCAACGTATAGTGATCTTGCCAGTCCCGGGTGAATTCTTGTTGTTGTGAATTGGTGAAACCCACAGTGCGTTGTTCAACATTCCATTCCCAAGGGCGAATGCCGGCAGTTTCGTGAGCAAAGCTTAAATTTTGTCGATGTTCTTCTAGGCTTTCGTTCATTTGAGTGAGGTCGAAAGTACGTTCACGAACTTTTTGTTCTAGCATTTGATTGTTAAATTGCAGTTGTAATTCAATATCTTTAGATTTGTTCATTTCCACTTGCAATTGTTGGCAGAGTTGATCTGTCCAGTCAACTTGTTGCTCTGCGGCTTTTTTGAGTTGGTCGTTCTTAAAATAGACGCTCGATAAGCGACGATGCATATG
>SSHD01000149.1 GCA_008017255.1 Acinetobacter sp. | reverse complement strand
CGCTTCACGTTCGATGTGCTCCATGTAGGACTCCTCATATTTTTTAAAGGTGGCAACCGTAATGTTAAAATTCGGTGCTGCCATGAGTGTTCTGAATTGCCAAACACAAAAGTAGCTAGTGTGATTGCAAACGTTTGGGATAGTATAGTTTTAAACCTTGATCTCGCCAATTGGCTGAGTGTTTATATTTTCTCGTCAGCAAGGCATAAACCATGATAAATGAAAATGATTCCTCACAACAGACTGGAAAAATCACGTTATCAGATGATAAAAACTTAATGAACATTGCACAATACTTAAAAGATGTACAGCAAAGTCACAAAAGGTCAATTCCCCCTTTAGATCAATGGCATCCAAAGCATTGCGGCAAAATGGATTTACGCATAAAAGCCAATGGAGAATGGTGGCACGAAGGTCAATTGATCAAACGGCAAGCCCTACTTGATCTATTTAGTAAAGTGCTATGGAAAGAAGACGGCAAATTTTTCCTGAAAACCCCAGTGGAACAGATTGAAATTGAAGTTGAAGATGAGCCGCTGTTGATTGATCAGGCCGATCAGGTGCAAATCGACGGCAAAACTTATTTGCAACTGACCACGACCAATCAAGATGTGGTGATTGTCGATGCTGAGCATCCTATTTTTATGCGCCATTATCCACATGATAAAGGGGATGCCGAATTACGACCCTATGTCCATGTCCGTTTTGGGATGAACGCCTTGATTCAGCGGCGAAGCTTCTATCATTTAATTAATTACGGTCATTTAACTGAAAATGCGCAAGGTGGAACAGTTTTAAGTTTAAAAAGTGGTGATTTGATCTTGCATTTGAGCAGCTGAGGTTTAAGCTAAAAAGAGCGAACAATTGACCGTGTAATTTTGTATGACTGCTGTTCAACCTATGCCGATATTACTTAACCCTATGCCGCAGCCATTAGCCGATGCGCCGATTGGAGTTTTTGATTCAGGTGTTGGTGGTTTGTCGATTGCACAAGAAATAGCCCGACATTTACCCAATGAGCGCATTCTCTACTATGCTGACACTGCGCACGTGCCTTATGGCGCACGTTCAGATCAGGAAATTCGCCAACTCACCGCCCAAGCCATTGAATGGTTGTATCGCCAAGGCTGTAAAATTGCCGTGGTAGCCTGTAATACTGCCTCGGCGTTTAGTTTAGATTATTTGCGTGATTATTATGGTGAGCACTTTCCGATAGTCGGTTTAGTACCAGCTTTAAAACCAGCGGTGCTGCAAACCCAGTCTAAAGTGGTGGCAGTATTGGCGACACCAGCAACCTTTAGGGGGCGTTTACTGCAAGAAGTCATGCACAAATTTGCCGAGCCGGCAGGAGTCAAGGTGCTGCCGGTGACCAGTTTGGAGTTAGTGCCTTTTGTAGAAGCGGGCTTGCAAAACAGCCCTGCATGTTTGGCTGTATTGCAGCAAGTGTTACAGCCAGTGGTCGCACAAGGGGCAGATTATTTGGTGTTGGGTTGCACCCATTATCCGTTTTTAAAAGATGCCATTGAGCAGATTTTTTCCAATAAATTAAAATTAATTGATTCTGGGCAAGCTGTAGCAAGACAAACCGCCTATATTTTGATTAAAAATAGGTTATTATGTGACGAAATAGGTCGTAATATGATACGTATTAATTGTTTTGTCAGTGGTGATAATGCAGAGGAGTTGCAGCCAATACTGCAACATCTGATGCCAGCCCAATTGACTTGGGCGATTCAAAACTTAGGCATTGTTCGTGTCTAATATGGTTGAATTGAAGTCTATTTATATTCTTTGGATGGGGTTATCTGTTTGTAAAATTTCAGCCACAGCGCTGATTTTATGAATAAATAAATTGGGACGGTGCCTATGCTAGATACGCGTTATCAGGTGTTTATTTCTACCTCTGGCAGTGAAATGCAAGCAGAGCGAGCGGTGCTTATGCAAACGCTGATTGGAATGGGCTTCTTTTCGTGGGGCTTGGAGCAGCACACGCCTTTAAGCAGCTCTGTTGCACGTCGTCAGATTGACGACTGTGATTATGTGGTCGTGCTGTTGGGCAGTCGCTATGGCGAACAATCGGTTTCCGGTGTGGGCTATATGCACTTGGAATACATCTACGCTTTAAGCAAACAAAAACCTGTTATCGTATTTATGCATGAAGACCCAGACTCACGTGCGCCGAACTTACATGACTCCAAAGCGGCATTAAAAGAAAAATTTAAAGAATTTAGAAAGCTATTGCAAACCGAAGTCGATCAAGTGGTGGGGTATCGGAGTTTAAGAGATTTAGAAATTGCAGTGCGTTCAAATATGCCGCAAATGTTAGAGCGCTACCCTGTGGTGGGTTGGGTACGTCCACAAAACACCCAACAATTACAAGATGAAATTGATGCCTTACGAGGCAAAGTGAAACAGTTGGAAACTGAGCTGAGTGGTCGAACGGCAGACCCAATTGCCACCGTACCTAAAGTGTCGATGCATGAGTTGTTTTCCTTTGAATATCGTATGCATGCCTTTCAAGATGGCAATTTTAATGAAGTCAAAACCCATCGGAAAATGACGTGGGCGCAATTGCTTAGCGTTTTGGGTAGCTCATTTATTATTCCTACCCCAGAAGAATATTTTTCTAAGCGTATGAATGAATATTTAAACGAAACTGGTTTGCAAGATGCAATAAAGGTATTTCCAAGAGCGCATGCGGTCTCGCGCGCGCAAATTAATATTCGTGCTTTGCATGAAATTAAACTGCAAATGCGCCAAAATGAATGGATTATTCCAGCGGGGCGAGATGATCGTCAGCGCATGTTATGGCAACTGAGCAGCAAAGGTCAGAAGTTGCTAGAAAGTAATATTTTAGACAGTAATCGAGTTTTCCAATTTAAAACTGCCCCCTAGTTTCGCAACGCAACTGCGTTAAAACTGCAAAAACGATTCAACTCATGTTCATGTAAGCGGACGCTCTATGTTAGCGACAAACAAAGCCAAAGTAACGGTAGTGGTGGCAAATTTAGGCACACCAGATGCTGCAACAGTGCCAGCGGTACGGCGCTTTCTAAAGCAATTTTTATCTGACACACGAGTGATCGAAATTCCAAGATTACTATGGTGGGTAATTTTGCGGGTGTTTGTGCTGACCTTACGTCCGAAACCTGTTGCTGCGGCGTATGCGTCAATTTGGTCGCAAGATTCACCGATGCGGGAAACGATGTTGGCGCAAACTCAACTGCTTCAGCAGCGTGTACAAACCAGCCATCCACAATTTGAACTGACGATAGTACCTGCCATGAGCTATGGTCAGCCGAGTCTTGCTGATGTATTGGCGCAGCTGGCGGCAAATCCCCAAGAACACGTGATTGTATTGCCTTTATTTCCGCAATATTCCGCCACCTCTACCGCACCAGTGTACGATGCTTTTGCGAAATGGATTCCACAGCAACGGCATTTGCCGGGTCTAACCATTATCAAAGATTATTATCAACATCCACTGTATATTCAGGCTTTGGCGGACAGTGTGCTGAGCTATCAAGCGCAACATGGCAAGGCAGAAAAACTGTTGATGTCTTTTCATGGTATTCCGCAGCCCTATGCCGACAAAGGTGACCCCTATGCCGAGCGCTGTCGAGTCACGGCACGTTTACTCGCCAATGCCTTGACGCTACAAGATGATGAATGGGCGATTGGCTTTCAGTCACGGTTTGGTAAGCAAGAGTGGGTCAAACCTTATACCGATGTGCTGTTGCAACAATGGGGTGAACAAAATGTGCAATCGGTACAGGTGATTAGCCCTGCATTTTCAGCTGATTGTTTGGAAACCCTAGAAGAGCTGGCGATTCAAAACAAAGAGCTTTTTCAACATGCAGGCGGTGGCGATTATGCCTATATTGCTGCCTTGAATACCCGTCAGGCGCATATCGATTTGCTTAGCAGTTTGGTGCAGGCTAATCTTGAGGCACTTAATCACACCTTAGCACAAGCTTAAGTCGATTTTTGTTTTATCCGAGGTTTTTATGCTGCAAGTCAAAATTGTACCGGTGACTGCTTTTGAGCAAAATTGTTCTATTTTGTGGGACAGTGACAGTAAAGAAGCAGTGCTGATTGATGCCGGTGGCGATGCTGCACAACTGATGCAAGAAGTTGAAGCCTTAGGGTTGAACGTAAAAGCCTTGTGGCTGACGCATGGGCATTTGGATCATGCTGGCGCAGTGGGTGAGCTGGCTAGCAGATGGCAAGTTCCAGTGATAGGTCCGCATAAAGAAGATGCCTTTTGGTTAGATATGATCCAAGAGGTTTCTGCACGCTATGGTTTCCCGATTCCGCAAAAGATTAAAGTTGACCAATGGTTAGAGGGTGGGGAGGTTTTAACGCTGGGCGATGCCGAATTTGAAGTCCGTTTTGCACCAGGCCATACCCCAGGTCATGTGATGTTCTACAATGCCAAACACGGCTTGTTGTGGACAGGTGATGTGTTGTTTAAAGGCTCGATTGGTCGCACCGATTTCCCACGTGGTAACCATCAGCAGTTATTAGATTCAATACAACGTGAATGTTTTAGCTTGCCCGATGCAACACAATTTATTTCAGGGCACGGGCCCATCAGCACCATTGGTTATGAAAAACAATTTAACCCTTTTGTGGCGAGTAAAGCGGGTTAATCTTCGGAATTAGTCATCCTAACTCACCTCAGTTCGGCATAAATATTTATCTAAGCTATTGAAAAAGAATTATTTCGTCGGGTCCTTACTAAGTTCTCACCCAATTTCAGGATAGCCACTACGTCTTGCGCTACGCCAAAGTTTTAGTCACTTTGTCTCGCTCAGGTTGCAGATGACGTTTCCGAGTATCATGCTCCTTGCCGAACTTAGGTTAACTAATCTTCGTAGTCATCCTCACCACGTTTGGTATCGGCTTGTGGGGTGTCTTGGGTGGCAATGCTGTATTCATCGCTGGCCCATGCGCCGAGATCAATCATTTTGCAGCGTTCTGAACAAAATGGACGAAATTCGTTATTTTCCCAAAGGCTCGCTTCGCCACAACGTGGGCAGGGAAAGGTGCGTGGCATGGTGTATTCCTTTATACAAAAGCAAATAGATTAGGCAAAAGTTTTGTGAGTTGTTAGACTTAGCCCGATTTATAGATAGTTTGATGTGATTATGTCGATTCGTCAATTTCAAGCGCAGCGTATGCAAGCCCCACGTGATTTTACTAGCATCGTCAATAGCCCAATTTGCGTCGAAATTGGTGCAGGCAAAGGCAAACACGCCTTGTTATTTACTGCACAAAACCCACAAACTCGGCTCTATGCGCTAGAACGGACTAAAGAGAAATTTGCGGCGATGCAAAAACAGCATTTGCTTGAGCCGCGACCACATTTACAGCCCATTCATGCCGATGCCTTGCCTTGGGTGGTGCATGCTTTATTTCCTGCGCAAGTGGAACAATTTTTTATTTTATATCCCAATCCAGAGCCGCATAATCCAGCACAACGTTGGCTGAATATGCCATTTTTTGAGTTTTTGCTATCACGTTTACAACCGAATGGCAGCATCACCTTAGCCAGTAATATTCCAAACTATATTGCTGAAGCTGAACAACAATTAATTGAATTATGGAAACTACCCTATCAAAAACAAGTGATTGCAACAGATTCGGCACGCACTCATTTTGAAATTAAATATTTAGAGCGTGGTGAACTGTGCCAACAGCTTATTATCACCAAACCAGCACGTTATCAGACCCGTTTTGATGATTTTGCGCCGTTACAAGGGCAAAATGCAGCAGAGCAGCCGTATGCCGAATAAGCGGGTGGCGATTATTGGCGCAGGTCCGGCTGGTTTAATGGCAGCAGAAGTGCTGAGCCAATATACGATTGATGTTGATCTATTTGAACAAAAACCATCGGCAGCACGTAAATTTTTAATGGCGGGCAAAACTGGGCTAAATATTTCCCATGCCGAAGCGCTGGAAACTTTTGTACAGCGTTATGACCAAGCTGAATGGTTACGCCCTTGGATCGCACAATGGGATGCCAATTGCATTCAAAATTGGATGCAGAGCTTAGGTATTGAATCTTATATTGGTAGTTCAGGGCGCATTTTCCCAGTAGAAATGAAAGCCGCGCCTTTATTGCGAGCATGGTTAAAACGCTTAATGGCGAGCGGAGTAAAATTCCACTATCGGCACCGTTGTGTGGATTTATTTCATAATCAACTGACGATCGAAAATCCAAGTCAGATTTTTACACAGCAGTACGATGCCATAATTTTAGCCTGTGGTGCAGTGTCATGGTCGCAGCTCGGCAGTGATGGCAAATGGCGGCAATGGTTAGAACCGCATGAAATTGCGCCATTTCAAGCCAGTAATGTTGGCGTGCTCAAAACATGGTCGCCATTTATGCAGCCGTACTTTGGCCAACCGCTCAAACGTGTTGCTGCATGGGTCAATACTGCATCCAAAGTGCAGGGCGATATTGTAGTCACTCATTATGGTTTTGAAAGTGGGGTGATTTATAAATTGGGGCGTGAGTTAAGACAGTGCATGACACAGAATTTATCTGTGCAGTTGCATTTGGATTTATTGCCAGATGTCAGCCTTGAACAATTAGAAAAAAAATTGCAGGGCAATAAAAAACTTTCTTTAGCCAACTTGTGGCGGAAGGCGGGCTTAGATGCAGTCAAAATCAATCTGCTTCGGGAGGTTGTTGAAAAAAGCCTATGGTCAAATGCTCAGCAAATGGCAGCTCAAATTAAATATCTCCGCATTCCATTGCAAGGCTTCCGCCCAATTGAAGAAGCCATTAGCTGTGCAGGTGGGGTGCAACAAGCGGCCTTGTCGACCCAATTGCAATTGCAGTCCAACCGCTATGTGTTTTGCTGTGGTGAAATGTTGGATTGGGATGCACCCACCGGCGGCTATTTGCTCACGGCGTGTTTTGCGACAGGTCGTGCCGCAGGGCATGGCGTGGCGAGTTTTTTAACAATCTAGTCCACGTGCTTTGGCAAAAATATAGAAAATCAGCGCCATGAGCTTTCAAACTGCATTATTTATGCTCTAATAAGCGCAGTTTTTTCCAAGTTTAGAACCCCGTCATGATGTCCGCACCGCGCCCAAGTTTATCGCTACGTTATCACCTGAATTTAGCCGAATCGCAAGATGGTTTCGCCTTAATGACTTTTGGCAAAAAACCGATCAGCCGTTTTTTTACCCCTATAATTAGTATTGCGATCATTTTATGGGGGTTGTATTTGGGTTGGGCTGGCGTGGGGCGTTATTACGTGGCATTGGGGGCGTTTTTTTTGTTGATGCAAGGCGTGATGCGCTATTGGTTATT
>SSHD01000087.1 GCA_008017255.1 Acinetobacter sp. | reverse complement strand
CGTACATGCCACCCTGAATAATGCCAAATAAGGCATTTTTATTTTTAAGTTCATCGTGGTGGTGGTTTTTACAGCGCTTTGCCCAACGTAACGAGAGCCGCAATGATTTTTGCGCTTCTTCGTGGGTGGCAGGGTAAGGGGTGCATTCATCAAAAATCATGACGATGTCTGAATTGAGCACCTGCTGAATTTCCATCGAAATTTCAGGCGATAAAAATACTTTTGAGCCATCAATGGGCGAACGGAAAGTCACGCCTTCTTCTTTGATTTTACGCATTGCGCCCAAGCTAAACACTTGGAAACCGCCAGAGTCGGTTAAAATTGGTTTGTCCCACTTAATGAACTGGTGCAGTCCGCCATGTTCTTTCACCACATCTAAGCCAGGGCGTAGGTATAAATGGAAGGTATTGCCTAAAATAATCTGTGCCTGAATTTCTTCAATATCACGTGGCAACATGCCTTTGACTGTGCCGTAAGTACCCACTGGCATAAACACTGGGGTTTCCACTACACCGTGTTGTAAGGTGAGCCGACCACGACGGGCGCGTCCAGACTGTGCTAATTTTTCAAATTTCATTGCATGACCTAAATCGAGGCGAAAAAACAGTTCGCTGATTAAAAACGGCTATTTTCCTTGATTCTGCGCTGTAGTGCTACTGCTAAATGTAGCTAGATTTAAAATAGGTTGGGTTTGATGTTTTTTTTTGGATATTTAATCAGTGACTGAGTATTTAAGCTCTACCTATACCCAAAAGCTCTTGATTTGTAATGTGTGTTTAGCGGAAAGATTTGCTATCGAGAAAGGCGGCATGGATGCCGCCATGTTGGACTGCGGTAGCAGGGATGTACCGTCAGTCTAACGGAGGATTTTTGCTTACTTTTCATCCTTGAAAAGTAAGTCCAGCTGAAAGCTAACGATTAAACTAAATTACCAACCTGAAGATGATAGGTTGCTTGTATTTAACAACTAAAAATTCGGCTTATAGTCAAAATTTTCAGTGACTAAATTATCTGTAAACGGGCGAATGGCCTTTTTAGATAAAGTCATGGTGTTGACCAAGTTGTTTGGGAACACTTGAATGTGGTTATTAAACAACTCGACATTACGGTTAAAAATACTAATCGCCGCACCGACGTTTTCGTTTTGTTCCTGAATATCATCCATCATTTTGCTATACAGCTTATCGGCTTTGAGTTCAGGATAATTTTCAACAACAACGTTTAAGCTATGGATCAACTCCTTGCTCATTTTTTCAATATTTTGTAATTGCGAAATGTCGGTATCATTGACATTTAAGTTCAAAATTTGCTGGCGCAGTTCAGTCACTTTTTCTAAGGTCGATTTTTCAAATTGGGTGTATTGACCGAGCGTGCTTTCCAAAGCATCTAAGGTTTTGACTTTTTGACGCTCGAAGTTGGCAACTTCAGACCATGCACGTTTGGTGGCATTAAAATAACGCACAATGGTGTTGCGAATATGCACACACCAAACAGCCAGTAGCACAAAACCACCTAAAAAAATTAATAAGCCAGTCATTGCCATTCCCCCGTGTTGTTCTAATGTGTTAGCTATGAAATTAAATTCAGCATCAATTGTTGCAAGCGTTGATATTGCGGCATAATCATGGTGCGTAAATGCCCGCGTAATGCAGAAATATCATCAATTTGCGTGCGTTTACTGGCGGTTTGAAACAGATTTTGTTCGCCTAAATAGCACAATATTTGCTCTTGATGATGATAAATTAAATCACCATTAAAATGTTGAAAAAAATCATTTAATTTTAAAGTCATACTTGGGCTTATGGTCTTGGCGAGTTGGTGCTGATCTAGTCCAGCAATATGCAGTTTCTGATTAATTAGAATGTCGCTGCTGTGCCATGTATTGTGGTACGGTGCGAAAAAACGTGAGCGCTGATTGCTGACTGCAATGCCCAGGTTTGGCATTTGAAAAATAAACGCACCCCACAAATCTTTATGAATTTCTTTGGTAATTTTTTGATTGGTTCTGCTGTCTTGCAGCACTGTCATTTCACTGACGTAGTGATATTGAAAAATCAACACTTGATGTTCAGTCGCGCCGTCATGCCAAGTGGTGGCAGCGTATTGGGTAATATCATTGGACAGCGTGCCGCGATTAAACAGCGGGAAATATTGCTTTAATTTGCTCAGCACCAATATCGGCTGCGCTTGAATAGGTATATAGGCAGGGAGTTGTTGAAACTTGAGCCCATAACGTAACTGGGTAATACGTTCTTCTAAAAATCGTGTCACTTGGCTGATCGGTTCGGCCGGTTCATACATCAAATAGGCTAAAAAGCCCAGTAAAAACGCCGCTAAAAAACTCCAAATAAATTGCAGGTGCGGATGCAGAAAATAACCAAAAATTAATGTGCCCACACTCATTATGCCAAGCAAATAAGGCAGTACATTAAAAAAACGTAGACTGTGATCATCTCGCCATGGATGCAAAGCATCTAATAATTCTTGGTCGCTTTGCGCTTTTTGCCCAACATCCCATAGCCGAGTAATATTGCGGAAAACCTGTGCATTTTTTTTACGGCGAATATGCAAGGCGTGTTGTACAGTGTCGATCGGCATGGTGTGATTTTGGTTAAAGTTTTAATTGATCCACTAGCATAGCATCTCCATAACTAAAGAAACGATAGCCTTGTTCAACTGCATGCTTATAAGCCGCTAAAATATACTCTCGACTGGATAATGCCGAAACGAGCATGAGTAGGGTAGATTCAGGTAAGTGGAAGTTGGTAATTAGACGATCCACCATGCAGAACTGATAACCCGGATAAATAAAGATTTGCGTATCGCCCGACCATGCGGCAATTTGACCATTATTGGCTTGAGCGGCACTTTCCAAGGCACGTGTTGCTGTGGTACCGACCGCAACCACTTTGTTGCCACGTGCTTTGGTGGCTAAAATTAAATCAATACTGCTTTGTGGCACATCACACCATTCACTGTGCATAATGTGATTGCTAATGTCTGCGGTGCGCACTGGCATAAAGGTACCTGCGCCGACATGCAAGGTCACAAAGGTGGTTTGAATGCCTTTTGCTGCCAATTGATTTAAGATGTTTTGGTCGAAATGTAAACTAGCGGTAGGTGCTGCCACACTGGCAATTTTTTCAGGGTCGTGGAATACGGTTTGATAGCGTTCGGTATCAATTTCTTCGGCTTCACGGTTGAAATAAGGTGGAATTGGTAACTGACCGTATTGGTCTAAGACTGATAAAATTGGTTGTGAAAACTTAACCACAAATAAATTTTCATGCCGACCCTGTACCGTCACCGCAACGCCATCTGCACCGACATACAGTTCTGTACCTGCTTTAGGAGAGTTGCTCGCTTTAATATGACAATGCGCGGTGTGTGTATCTAACATGCGCTCCACCAAAACCTCGACCGAACCGCCACTGGCACGTTTGCCTTTTAGCCGTGCTTTCATTACTTTGGTGTCATTGAGTACCAGTAAATCGCCAGCATCTAAAAGCGCTAAAATATCAGTAAAGGCATGGTCGTGGTGCTGACCTTGCGCGTCGATATGCAGTAGGCGAGATGCGCTGCGGCTGTCTAAAGGATAGCGCGCAATCAGTTCGTCTGGCAGTTCAAAAGTGAAGTCGGAGAGTTGCATATTTTTTCCGCTATAAGCGTGAAAAACCCCAAACTGGTTGAGTTCGGGGTTTTAAAATTTTGTGGCTATGCATCTTATTTTATGGTCCCGAGGGTCGGACTCGAACCGACACGTCATCGCTGACAGTGGATTTTGAGTCCACCGCGTCTACCAATTTCACCACCTCGGGAAGATGGAGTAGCTTTGTGTTGCGTATGATAACCTGTTTCAACGGCTTGTCAATGTGCATGATGGGTGATTGTTGAATTTTAGATCAACAGGGTTTTGTTGTTGTTTATTTATTATCCAAAAAAGGTAGGTGCTTGCTGTAATGAATAAACAACATAAATGGTAAATGTTTGTGCGAGCTATCACATTTCAATGATCTATTTATAGAGTCACGTGGAAAAAAAGCGTTTTAAAATTGTATTTTATGTTAAAATTTGTTCGTAATATAAGCAAGTTGCCACTTTTAATAACGATAAAATTCGAGAGGCGAGCATGGCAATACAATTATTAGAACTACAACAGGCCGACAAACTCAGTGCTTGCAAAATTTCTCTGTCTTTAGGTTTGAGCTCCGAACAAAATCTGCTTGAGCAATTTTTGCAATTTAATCGTCAATTATTACAAGCAGGCACAGCATTATTGGCATTTCATCAAGAGCCGTATTTATGGCATCGTTGCGGCGAGCGTTTAAAAGCGATTGATGCAACCACACTCAGCAAGGGCTTAAATACTTTATTTATGAATGATGATCTGATCGATCATCACCATACGCAGTACCACGTATTAATTGAATTTTTAACCTCTATTGCTGTAAATGTGCAGCGTGCGGTGGCGGTGCATTTGCGCCATCCAGACCAAAGCTCTTTGGGTTATGTGGTGTTGTTCGATCAACAGACCCAAGCCTTTAGCGAACAACAAACCCAACTGTTACAAATCTATTGCGACAATTTTATGCAGCAGTTAGAGCTTAAGTTTAACCACGACCAACTCAAAGAATTGTACGAACAAGAAGCGGCGCTGAATATTAGTAAAACTAAATTTTTCTCGGTTATTTCGCATGATTTACGTGCGCCGTTTCATGGTTTGCTGGGGTTTTCTGAGATTTTGGCTAAAGAACGTCATACTTTAGATGAATCGAGCATTCAGGATATTGCCGAATATTTACACGACACATCACAATCGACTTATAACTTGTTGGAAAGTTTACTGCATTGGGCAATGGCAGAAGGTGGGCGCTTGGTTTATCACCCTGTGCATTTTCGCTTACGACAGATTACCGAGATTGTCAGCGAAATTTTAAAAACCCTTGCCTTGCAAAAAAATATTCAGTTGGTCAATGAAGTCGATGACAGTATTCGTGTGTATGCAGATATGAATATGATGACATCGGTGATGCAAAACTTAGTGTCCAATGCCTTGAAATTTACTGATGTTGATGGTTCAGGCAAGGTGTTTATTCAAGCACAGCAGCAAGATGACTGCGTGGAAATTTCTGTCAAAGACTCGGGTTTAGGCATGACCGATGAGCAAATTCAAGAGTTGTTTCAACCACGTCTAACCTTGAGTATGAAAGGCACGGCAGGCGAAAAAGGCGCAGGTTTGGGCTTGGTGTTGTGTAAGCGGTTTGTGGAAATGAATCACGGTGTCATTAGTGTTAGCTCGAAACACGGAGAGGGCACTACCTTTCAGGTAACTTTGCCCATTGCAGCTCAATACAGCGAAAATTGCACAGAAGCGCATAAAAATCAGGCGAAATTAGTTTAAACAGATTTTAAACATCGGCTGTGACCTGATATAACTAATTCAGATGATATCCGCCGAGCTTTTGCTATGCATGCAGCACAACTACAAAAAACCCTAGTCGCAAGCCAATACGCCGAACAAGTTTTAACTTTATATCCCAATTTATTACAACAAGACTATAGCGAAGACCAATTTCTAAGCTCGCTTTCAACACAACATATCCAACAGCACGTACAGACCGCTATTGCCGATATCCGCGATGAACAGGCGTGGATGAAAGCACTGCGTATATTACGCGCTCGGCTGATGTTTCGCTGGATTTGGCAAGATGCCAACCAATTGACCGATGTCGTCACGCTCACCCGTGAACTGTCCGATTTTGCCGATGCTAGTCTGTGTGCAGCGAAAGACTTCTCCCTTAAGCCATTGATTGAAAAACATGGCGAACCCATTGGTTTTTCGGGGCAAGTGCAAGATTTAATTGTGATTGGCATGGGCAAGCTCGGTGCACAGGAGCTGAATTTATCAAGTGATATTGACCTGATTTTTGCCTTTGATGAACAAGGCGAAACCAATGGCAAAAAATGTATAGATGTGCAGCAGTTTTGTATTTTATGGGGACAAAAACTGATTTATCTGCTCGACCAAATTACCGCCGATGGTTTTGTGTTTCGGGTCGATATGCGCTTGCGACCCTGGGGCGATGGCTCGGCTTTGGCCATTAGCAATATCGGACTAGAAAAATATCTCAGTCAACATGGGCGTGAGTGGGAGCGCTATGCGTGGATTAAAGCACGCGTGATTACTGGCGGTAAAAATGGCGCAGATTTAATGGACATGGCACGACCGTTTGTGTTCCGCCGCTATGTCGATTATTCGGCTTTTTCTGCCATGCGTGAAATGAAAGCCATGATTGAACGTGAAGTGCAGCGCCGTAATATCGAAGATGACATTAAATTAGGCGCAGGTGGTATTCGTGAAATTGAATTTATTGTGCAGGTATTTCAGCTGATTTATGGCGGCTCGAAACGAGTGCTGCAAGATCGACAGTGCCTCGTCAGCTTGCGGCATTTGGGTGAGGCGGGCTTGCTTGAACCGCAAGCGGTACTTGATTTGGAAGATGCTTACCTATTTTTGCGCCGTGTGGAACATGCCATTCAAGCATTGAACGACCAGCAAACCCAGTCTTTACCTATAGAGCCTGAATTACGACAACGCATGACTCAAACGCTAGGTTTTGCCGATTGGATAGCATTTTTGAGCGAACTGAATCAAAAACGTGACAAGGTTAAAGTGCAATTCAAACAATTGATTCAAGAAAAAGAATTTACTGCGCCCATTGATAATTTTGCTGAACTGGAACAACAACTCAATGCAGTGTTAGATGACGATGCGAAAAACTTAATTCAGAACTTTTGGCATGGGCAAGCCTTACGCAAAATGCCCGCCAGTGCAGTTGAACGCTTAAAAAAGTTTTGGCCGCATCTCATAGAAGCGATTTTACAGTCCGAGCAACCGCAAGTGGCCTTATTGCGCCTCATGCCTTTGGTAGAGTCGGTGCTGCGCCGTACCGTATATTTGGTCATGTTGATGGAAAGTCGTGGTGCCTTACAGCGCTTGGTAAAAATGGCGACCGTCAGCCCGTGGATTTGCGCCGAATTGGCACAGTATCCCGTGCTATTGGATGAGTTTTTGTCGATGGACTTTGGCTTACCGCAGCGCCAAGACCTACAAGATGCCTTGCGGCAACAACTATTACGCATCGAAATTGATCAAATTGAAGATCAAATGCGAGTGCTGCGCTTATTTAAAAAGAGCAATGTGCTTACCGTTGCCGCCAGTGACGTATTGGCAGAAAGTCCGTTGATGAAAGTGTCCGATGCACTGACCGATATTGCTGAAGTTAGCGTACAGGCGACCTTAAATTTAGCCTATCAGGCAGTAGTAGAACGGCATGGCTATCCAGTCAAATTGGACGGGCAGCGCTGCCGTGCCGATGCCAAAGGCTTTGCGGTGATTGGTTATGGCAAACTCGGCGGCATTGAGCTCGGTTATGGTTCTGACCTCGATTTAGTGTTTATTCATGCCTTTGAGGAGCAAAGCGAAACCGATGGTAAAAAAGTCATTAGCGGTGCCGAGTTCGCCATACGTGTGGCACAAAAAATGATGAGTTTGCTGACCACCCAAACCCT
>SSHD01000099.1 GCA_008017255.1 Acinetobacter sp. | reverse complement strand
GTGTTACTGAGTTTGGCGGCATTTAAGCAACAAAAATTTGCGCAGATGGTGGATAAAATCATTGCCAATCCTGAGGCTTATTTAAACTTCAATTCGGTTGCAGACTTTTATCAAGCCAGATGGCTAGATGAATTTCCACAGGGCACTACATGGTGGGCAACAGGGTTAGATGACGGCGCAGAACATTTTTATGCCGTGATTGAATACGGCACGCAGTATTTATATATCCGTCGGTTGGATGAGGTAACGGTTGAATATGGCATACGGCAGCAGGGCAATATATCTGCCGATTAAACTTGTTAGCAATATTTTTGATCGCTATGCAACAATGCTATACTCAAGATCGAGTATAAGTTTACTAATAACAGGACGTTTTTATGGCACATCAATTTACCATTCATCAAACTATTTCCGGCGTAACAATTGACCGCTTTGCAGAGCTTACGGCAGATATATCGCTGCACGAAGCGGTATGCAGACGTATTCCAGGCGAAAATTTAGAGATTTTAGAATCTAAAATTGTGGGTGATATTTACACCATGCGCCGTGAATATAATTTGGATGTGCATATTCCAGAGATTGCCAAAAAATTACTGAAAAATGCTTTCCGCCTAAAACGTAGCGATATTGCCAATCTAAAAAACTTAACTTCTACCATTGAGTTAGGTGCCAACCTGCCGTTGGAAGCCAAAGCAGAGCGTAAAGTAGTGGGCAATGGTAATCAGTTAGACATTACCCTTGTTTGGACAGTGAAAGTGAAAGTACCATTGATTGGTGGTATGTTAGAAAAACACGCCGAAGGCGAAATTCGTAAATTTAGCCAACTTGAAATTGATATTGTTGAAGATGAATTGAAGAAACATCTCTAATTCAAATTTGCTTTCAGAACTCTCCAAAATTGGGGAGTTTTTGTTTTTAGCGCTGTCGTAAATGTCGCGATGCGGTGTATAAATAATGGCAGCAAGTCGTTTAAATAATAGAGCAAGCCATGAGCGTAATATTACCTGTCGCCCAACGTGGCGAAACCATTTTAACCCTGAACGCTGCACCTGTTGCAGACAGTGAATTGAATAGTGAATGGTTGCGGCACTTGGCAGCTGCCATGTATGCCACCATGTCTGAACGTAATGGTGTTGGCATTGCCGCACCGCAAGTGTATGTGTCTAAACGCGTGATTATCGTAGCATCTCGTGCTAACCCACGCTATCCAAATGCGCCAGACATGAATGCAGTAGTGATGATTAATCCTGAAATTTTAGAGTTTTCTCAAGCCACCTGTTTGGGTGAAGAGGGCTGTTTAAGTGTGCCGAATGAACGTGGGCAGGTGGAGCGAGCGCAAGCGGTGAAAGTGCGTTATAGCACTTTACAAGGTGATGTCGTTGAAACTCGTTATGAGGGTTTTCCTGCAAGGATTGTGCAGCATGAGGTCGATCATTTAAATGGGGTGTTGTTTGTGGAACGGATGGCTGAAGTCTAAAATATACTGTATGATTAAAATGATGACATATTGCATCAATATTGATGAGGTGGTGTATGCGTACAACAGTAACGATAGATGATGCGCTCTATGAACAGGCTTTGGCTGTAGCGGATCAGTCGATGGATAAATCGGATTTATTTAAAGAAGCGATACGCACCTACATACGTGTGCAAACTGCAAAACGCTTAGCTGCACTCGGTGGAACAATGCCTGATATGCAAGATATTCCACGACGTAATATGGACACAACGCAGTGAATGTTTTGATTGATACATCGGTATGGGTCGATCATTTCAAATATGGTAATGCGCATTTAATCCAACTTTTGGAGCAGGATTTTGCCCTTACTCATCCAATGGTCATATTGGAATTAGCATGCGGTACACCGCCTGCGCCGCGTTCGCAAACCTTAAATGCGATTGCGCAATTACGCCATAGTGAATCTGCGACTGATTTTGAAGTAATGGCGTGGATTGAGCAGCAACAGCTCTATGGACTAGGTTGTGGCTTGGTGGATTTATCATTATTGGCAGCGACTCAACTTACGCCACAGACCAAACTGTGGACACTTGATAAACGCTTGCAGCAGTTGGCACTCCGTTTTGATCTTGCCTATGTGGGGGAATCTTTGCATTAATGTTGAGTAATCGCAGGCTGTGAAGTTGAAAGCAGTTATGAGAGTTTTCCTGCAAGGATTGTGCAGCATGAGGTCGATCATTTAAATGGGGTGTTGTTTGTGGAGCGGTTGTCAATAGATTAGCCTTGCAAATAGTATTCGCCTTTCTATAAGGTAGTGCCATAATATCCAAGTTATTTTATTCGGCAAAATAGCCCCTGATTGAGTGATGGATTGAGTAAAAGATGAAAGATGAGACTTTAGAAAAAGTTGAGTTAATGATTAAAACCATTAACAAAATCCATGCTGATTTTTCACGAGATTATTTTGAAGCAGGGCGTATTGAAAAGATTAATCTGTCTAAAACGATTACTCGTGTACCCTACCAACATATTGCAAAGTACCGTTTAAACTTACACGAAAGTATTAATGATTATTTAATTAAGAATAAAAAAGGGTTTTTATTGCAATATTATTATCGTGTAAAAACGTTGGAAAGTATTGATGATAAAATTAAGCGATATTCATCAAATACAGATCAATATCCAGTGAATAATTGGTTAAATGATGTTTTTGGTGCGAGAGTGATATTAGACACTGAACAGGTTCAGGTAATTGGTGAATTACTGGATGAGTGGCAAGAAAAGTATGGTTTAAAAAATTGGTATTACCGAGATAAGCAGGGTTATCGAGGATTACATATCTATTTTAAAAATAAATCGAATTTTTATTTTCCTTGGGAATTACAAATCTGGGATGAAAAAGATGAACTCACCAATATCGAAAACCATGAGAAATATAAACGGACGTTTGTATAGTTTAATTAAAAATCACTCATTTCTAAAGAATTATAAATGAGTGATTTTTTAAGTTAAATTTTTGTAAAAGCCTTTAAAAAGCATTTTGGGTGTTGATGAAATCGAATATGGTCGGGTGACTTTAAAGATTTCTTCTTTTCTTTAAAGGCAGGCGCGATATATCCCCAATCTGCATTTTTAGAAAAATAGACCACAAAATCTATATCAACATCGTTCCACTTGTTTTCAACGATAATATTGTCATCTAAAGAATCCAAACTTTTGACTTGAATACGATATAAAATCCGACCATCTGAAACTTGAACATCGGTTTTTAAACCTAAATCGACACTAGGTTTACTTGCTTCCCAACCACCCATAAGTAGCCATGAAAGCAATAGATATTCATAAGAATGGTTTTTATATTGAGTTAAAATTTGTTCTTTAAGGCTTGTTTGAGGAACAGGCATAGTAAATTCCTTTTCAAAATATGTATCCAAGATATGAAAGTATTTAAATTAATATTTAAAAATATTAACCATAAATATTTTATATATACGTAACGTTATCGTTCTCTATACGAAGAACTTTAGCCTTTTTTAAATTGGCAATAATTTGATTACGTTTGGATTCAGAGATACTACCTTTAAATTGGAACATTGCGTCAATAAAGTTCTGTAAGGAACTTAATTTTCTTGGTTTGCTCTTTAAAAGACGTTCTTTGACATAATTGAAATCGGGCATTTCTTCTTTTAAAGAAGATTGCTTTGCTTGTTTTGGTGTGGATTTGACAGCTTGTTCTTCCTCTTCTTTTCGTGCTAATTGGATTAACAGTTGAGCTAAACGCAATTTGTCACGATAAGATAAAGAAACAACTGCTTCTAATGCAGTGTTGTATTCCATTATTACATTCCTCATAAGAATTAGGGTCTGTTGACATTTGCTGTATAAAAAAATAGCGAGTAAGTAAAATTCAATCGCCAAACCAAATTCACTACTCGCTATGCCTCGTACAATGCTGAATGATCAACACTGGTCAAAGTTAGAAACTATTCTGCGTAATTTTGATATTTATCTCAAACGAAATCTTAGAAATTTTATTGAAGCTATTCTTTATCGAATCAGAACAGGCTGCCCATGGCGAGATTTACCACCAGATTTTGGTAATTCAAATTCGATATTCAAAAAATATAGTCGATGGTCTAAACATAATAAACTGATGAAAATATTTAAATTAATCAGTAAACAAACAGATAAAGAGTGGATTTTTATTGATGGTTCTCATATCAGAGCACATCAACACTCTGCTGGGTTAAAAGATCAAGCTATATCAAAAAGCATTGGTGGGAATAGTTCAAAAATACATTTGGCCGTTGATTCTCATGGTAATCCAATTGAAATTATCATCACGAATGGAACAACACATGATGTTAAAGTTGCGCCTGAGTTAGTTGAAAAATTAGATTTGGAAGAAACTGAGGTCTTATGTGCAGATAAGGGTTATGATTCTGAACCACTACGAGAGCAAATAAGCGCGACGAATACAAAAGCCAATATTCCCCGAAAGTCAAATACGCAGTCCAACAATAATCATATGGACTGGAATCTATATAAAATTAGGCACTTAGTGGAAAATACTTTTGCAAGATTGAAGCAATTTAGAGGAATAGCAACTCGATATGACAAGCTAAAACGTAATTATGAAAATGCTGTTGCTTTAGCTTGCATATACATTTGGTTGCCATTATGAAATGTCAACAGACCCTAATAAAAATTGATGAAGTTTTTATGTGCTAAAACAAATAAAATATATGAACTTAACGTAAATATAGATTATCAGTGTAATTAGAACATAGACTGACTATATAGGACGAACAATTCTCACGCAAGAAAATTTTAGAACAACTAGACTGTAATTAACCAATCGAATCATCCAAATTCGGCCCTAACCAACGCTTCGCCTCATCAATCGTCCAGCCTTTACGCTTGGCATAATCCTCAAGCTGATCTTGCGCAATTTTCCCGACATTAAAATATTCACTTTCAGGGTGTGAATAATAGAAACCACTGACCGAAGACGGCGGCATCATGGCGAAATGTTCAGTCAGTTGCGTGCCAATGGCATTGGTTGAATCGAGCCAATCAAACAACACTGCTTTTTCCGAATGCTCTGGGCAAGCAGGGTAGCCAGGCGCAGGGCGAATACCGACATATTTCTCTTTGATAAAGTCTTCATTATCCAGCGTTTCATCCGCCTTATAACCCCAGAACTCTTTACGAATACGCTCATGCAAATGCTCCGCAAATGCTTCGGCAAAACGATCGGCTAACGATTGAATCAGAATCGCTGAATAGTCATCGCCTTTGGCTTTAAATTCATTGGCATATTCTTCAGCACCAAAAATGGATACGGTAAAACCACCGAGATAATCGGTATGGTCTTTCGAGCTGCTAATATAATCTGCCAAAGACAAATTCGGTTTGCCTGTGACTTTGTCCGACTGCTGACGTACATGCTCAAAGGTGTGCGTGACGTTCTGACCCGCTGCATCAAACACGCTCACGCTGTCTGCACCAGTACGCTGCGCAGGGTATAAACCAAATACCGCACGCGCATCAAAACGATGGTTGTCAATGATGTCTTTGAGCATCAACTGCGCTTGGTTATACAAATCAGTCGCTGCTTCGCCGACCACGTCATCGGTCAAGATTTTCGGGAACTTACCTGCCAAACTCCATGAAATAAAGAATGGTGTCCAGTCAAAATAGGGTACTAAAGTTTCAAGTGGATAGTTTTTGATGACTTGTGTACCGAGTGTATTGGGCTTCGGTGGTACATAGTTTTCATCCACTTTAAAGCCATTTTCAATCGATTCGGCATAAGAAAGTTTGGCGGCTTTCGGTTGTTTATTGGCTAAACGCTCACGGATTTTGGTGTATTCGGCACGGTGCTCGGCAATAAAATTACCTCGCATTTCTTTAGACAATAAAGTAGTTGCAACACCGACCGCACGCGAAGCATCTGCCACGTATATCACCGCATCATTGGAATATTGCGGGTCAATTTTGACTGCAGTATGCGCTTTAGATGTGGTTGCGCCACCAATCATCAGTGGTAGGGTAAAGCCTTTACGCTGCATTTCTTTGGCAACAAACACCATTTCATCTAACGATGGGGTAATCAATCCAGATAAACCAATGATGTCGCATTTTTCATCAATCGCAGTTTGCAAGATTTTTTCACACGGCACCATCACGCCCAAGTCCACAATGTCATAGCCATTACAGCCCAACACCACGCCGACGATATTCTTGCCAATATCATGCACGTCACCTTTTACAGTGGCCATTAACACTTTACCTTTGGACTGGCTACCTGTTTTTTCAGCTTCGATGTACGGATTCAGCCAAGCGACGGCTTGCTTCATGACACGGGCAGATTTCACCACTTGTGGCAGGAACATTTTGCCTGAACCGAACAAGTCACCGACCACATTCATACCGTCCATGAGCGCACCTTCAATCACATCCAACGGACGTTTAGATTTCAGGCGGGCTTCTTCGGTGTCTTCATCTATATAAGTGGTAATGCCTTTGACCAGTGCATATTCAAGGCGTTTTTCAACGCTTTGATTGCGCCATTCCAAGTTTTCTGCTTCTTTGGCTGCGCCAGTATGACCACGATATTTTTCCGCAATCTCTAGTAGTTTTTCGGTGGCATCTTGACCGCTTTCGCCTTGCTTTTGGTTTAGAACAACATTTTCCACCGCATCTTTTAGCTCGGCAGGAATATCATCATAAATCGCCATTTGCCCCGCATTGACGATGCCCATGGTCATGCCTTGTTTGATGGCATAATACAAAAACACTGAGTGAATCGCTTCACGCACAGGTTCATTACCACGGAACGAGAACGACACGTTAGACACGCCACCTGAAATCATCGCATGTGGTAAGTTTTGTTTAATCCAACCTGTGGCTTCAATAAAATCAACCGCATAGTTATTGTGTTCTTCAATACCAGTGGCGACGGCAAACACGTTCGGGTCAAAAATAATATCTTCAGCAGGGAAGCCGACATCATTCACCAATACATCATAAGAGCGTTTACAGATTTCACGTTTACGTGCTGCGGTGTCGGCTTGACCGTTTTCATCAAATGCCATGACAATAATCGCCGCGCCATATTGACGGCACAGGCGAGCTTTTTCGACAAACTCGTCATAACCTTCTTTTAGTGAAATCGAGTTGACAATCGGCTTGCCTTGTACGCATTTCAAACCCGCTTCAATAATCTCCCATTTCGAGGAGTCAATCATAATCGGCACACGAGAAATATCAGGTTCAGAGGCAACTAAATTCAGGAAATGCACCATCGCAGTTTGCGAATCGAGCATACCCTCATCCATGTTAATGTCGATGACCTGTGCACCTGCTTCCACTTGTTGTTGTGCAACTGAAAGCGCCTCTGCGAAGTTTTCTTCACGAATTAAACGTAAGAATTTTTTAGACCCTGTCACGTTGGTACGTTCGCCGACATTCACAAAGAGTGAAGAATCATAAATGTTAAATGGTTCTAAACCGCTGAGGCGACACGCAGGCTTGGTTTCAGGCACTTGACGTGGCTTGATGTCTTTTACGGCAT
>SSHD01000026.1 GCA_008017255.1 Acinetobacter sp. | reverse complement strand
GATTAGGGACTGTTTTATCCGCTTAGAAACGGTAGTGAGAGAAGGCTTTGTTGGCTTCAGCCATACGGTGCACATCTTCACGCTTTTTAACAGCTGAGCCTTTACCTTCAGCTGCATCAAGCAACTCGCCAGCAAGACGTAAAGCCATCGTTTTTTCAGAACGCTTAGCAGCAGCATCTACTAACCAACGCATAGCCAAGGCAGTACGACGGGATGGGCGTACTTCCATTGGTACTTGATAAGTAGCACCACCAACACGGCGTGCTTTTACTTCGACCATAGGACGAACTTTTTCAAGCGTAGCTTCAAAAAACTCTACTGGGTCTACTTTGTTTTTTTCTTGAACACGTTCTAAAGCACCGTAAACGATACTTTCTGCAATCGATTTTTTACCATCTTGCATTACGTGGTTCATGAATTTAGCGATTGTTTGGCTGCTAAATTTTGGATCTGGAAGGATCTCACGAGCAGCGACTACGCGACGTCTTGGCATTTTAATACACCTAATAATATGACACTTCAGGATAATCCAGCAGTTCGTACAGAGTGTCATGTACCTTCGCTGGCCTTACTATACGTCGCTTGAATTACAAATCTATGAAGAATTCAAACAAGCGGAACGCTAAAGGATTTGGTGTTAATTCAGAAGAATTAACCGTCTAGAATTACTTCTTAGGACGTTTTGCACCATATTTAGAACGTGACTGGTTACGATCTTTCACACCAGCACAGTCTAAAGAACCACGAACGGTATGGTAACGTACACCTGGTAAGTCTTTAACACGACCACCACGGATAAGCACAACACTGTGCTCTTGTAAGTTATGACCTTCACCACCGATATAGCTTGATACTTCAAAACCTGAAGTTAAGCGTACACGGCAAACCTTACGCATTGCTGAGTTAGGTTTTTTAGGTGTAGTCGTATATACACGTGTACATACGCCACGACGTTGCGGACAAGCCTTCAACGCTGGAACTTTGGATTTTTCAACCAAAGTTGTACGACCCTTACGGATCAACTGATTTGTTGTTGCCATTTGGCAATTCTCCCGTGATTAAACAACCTTAAAAAGAAAAATAGCTCTTTTTAAGGGCACGCAATTGTAAGCTAAGAAGTAACAATGGTCAATAATGCATGTGACTGCAAATACTGACCATTGCTTGAATTTATTTATGCTTTGATATGAAAAAAATATATGCTGAAACAAATTAACTGCGTTTTTTCGATGTCGGCGCTATATCGAATGTTTTTTGTTCAATTTGCAGATCTAACTCATCGATCACCGCCAACTCATCATCTGCTGCTTTTAGCGCCGCTTGCTGCTCGCTATGTTCATGCTCTGCTACATGTTGTGTCGCCAGTTTCTGCAAGCCCTGCTCTATTTTATCATCCACCGCTGCCACTGTTGTTGGCGCTGCATGGTCTTTCATTTGCACTGCAACGTGACTAATCACAGCATTGTGGTTTTGCTCGGTAGATGAGGCATGACGTGCTTCAGCTTGTACCTGTAAAGTATGCGCGCCCGTCTTTCGCAGCAAAACTTCAGCTTGATAATACGCCGCTAAAGGCGACATATTTTCGCTTGGATGTTCATTCATATAAAACCGTGCAGCACCAAATACCGCTTGCGATTTTTGTCCAACATCTTGCAACAACTTCCAGCTATAAAAGCCCCCCACAGCAGCACCGACGATCGGAGTCAATTTTCCTAGCACCGAAAGCTGTGGCAAATGATTTAACCAGCCCCACTTCAGCTGACCCTCATCGTTCAGCAACCATTTTTTCGCCAGTTCGATGTCATTGCCCGAACCTAATAATTGTTGGAATTGTTGTAGATCGTGGGTTGCCAAAGTCGATTGCATGGCTTTTAACGCCAACAATAACGCATGTTTTTCTGCCAGCAAACCCAAATCAATCTCTTGAAAAATAAATGCCACCACTTCTTGATCTTGCTCTTGACTGAGGTCAAAACCATGCGATCGTCCAGTTTGATAAATGGTGCGTAGCACTAAAACAATGGATGCAGGAATGTCCACTGTCGCCCCCCACACCCCAGCCACACCAGTTGCCAAACCTTGTGCGGCAGCCAATATTTTATTTTGCTCAATTAAAGCTTGACTTAAACGCTGCGATCGTGCGGTGTCGCGGGTTAATTCAGCAATATCAGTCACACCGGCTTCTTCTAGTATTTTTTCAGTCAATGAACTATTGGAACTAAAATTATTTAACCATTGAAATAAATGCTCGGAAATTTTATCGCCTAAGTCTGGTGAAACCATTGCAGCCAGCTGATTGGCTTTGCCGTAATGACGACCCAACACTTGATGTGACAACTTTGGTAAATGCTGTCGCAACATCTGTTGTGGATTTTCGTATGTGTCTACATCTAATAAATGCTTAAAACGTGCCTTGCCGTCTATGATATTAGAGCCTTGAGCCTGTTCGGCTGCCGATGTAGTGGCAACGACTTGTGGTTTTTGTAATTCTCGACTGAGTTTTTTAGCTGCGCTAAAGGCTTGTACCAACACTCCTGTCGAGTGTTTATTTTTAGATTTTGTCATCAAGTGCCTCGGTGCGTTCATTTTATCTTTCTAACCAAATACTAGGTCGAATTATTATTTATCTCAACTTTAATCTGTATCTGTTACTTGGCTTTTGTGCTACACCACAGTTTTGCTGTTATTGACAGTGCCGCAAATAGACATAAAAATTGCCATTAGAAATAAAAACCTTTCTGTTATTATAGAGTCATTCACACTTCAGCTGTTTTTTGGCGCTATGCTCTCCTGATTTTTTTCGCATAACGCCGAGCGACATGGCTGTGTATCACCAAAAAGGGATCTGTACATGAAACGTGTTGTAATCACTGGCATGGGCATTAACTCATGCATCGGTAACTCTTTAGCAGAGGTCACTCATTCTTTACAAAATGGGATCTCAGGGACACGTTTCAACCCTACTTATGCCGAACTGAATCTTAAGAGTCATGTCAGTGCTGCGGCAGTGCAAAATTTCGATGGCATTGATCGTAAAATCAAACGCTTCATGAGCGTATGTGCCATGTACGCCTACAATACCGCTGTGGCTGCCATCGAACATGCAGGTTTAAAACCTGAAGATGTTGCTCATAATCCACGGTATGGTATTACAGGCGGTTCGGGCGGTAATTCAACGGCGTCTGTTGCTGAAGTGGTAAAAATACTAGATGAAAAAGGTGCGCGTAAAGTTGGCCCTTATTATGTCCCTCGTAACATGAGTAATACCATTACAGCCAATGTCGGTGTATCACTGAAAATTCAAGGAATTTCCCATTCAATCACCAGTGCATGCGCAACTTCAGCCGATGCAATTGGATATGCCTACAACATGATTCAACTAGGCAAACAAGACCTTATGTTGGCGGGTGGCGGAGAAGAAGATCATTGGTCGCAAAGTGTAATGTTCGATGCAATGGGTGCCTTGTGCAGTAAATATAACAATTGTCCTGAAAAGGCTTCTCGTCCGTATTCAAAAGACCGTGATGGTTTTGTGATCGCAGGCGGCGGTGGTTTTGTGGTGCTTGAATCACTAGAACATGCACAAGCCCGTGGTGCAACTATTCTCGCAGAAGTGGTTGCTTATGCCGCCAATAGCGATGGTTATGACATGGTGGCTTTAACCGGTGAAGGCGCAACGCGTTGTATTTTGATGGCACTCGATGAAGCCAAACAGCATGGTGTGGATAAAATTGATTATATCAATACGCATGGGACATCAACGCCTGCGGGTGATATCGTAGAACTCCAAGCGATTGGCCGTGCCTTTGATGAGGGTCAAGTTCCTCCACTCAGTTCCACAAAGTCGATGACGGGTCATAGTTTGGGTGCGGCAGGCGTACAAGAAGCGATTTATTGTCTTTTGATGATGCAACATGACTTTATTGCACCTAACATCAACGTGACTGAGCTCGATGAAGGCGCGCAAGGCTTTGATATTGTGCTTGAAAAACGTGAAGCAAAACTCAACACAGTGATGAGTAATAGTTTTGGCTTTGGTGGAGTAAATGCTTGTCTGGTATTTAAAAAATGGCAAGGCTAAACCGCAAATTTTAGGGTGACCTGATGGATGTTACTTCTGACGCTTTTTTGTGGCTAAAAGCCCTGCATATTATTGCTGTGGTGTGTTGGTTTGCTGCCTTGTTCTATTTGCCACGTTTGTATGTGTACCACGCCATGAGTGAAGATGCACTCAGCCATCAACGCTTTGAGGTGATGGAACGTAAGTTGTACCGCGGCATTATGTGGCCTGCGATGCTTGCAACACTTATTACCGCACACTTTTTAGTAGAATGGGGCGATGCAACCCAACATTACCATGATGCTTTATGGTTTTATTTAAAAGTGGCTTTAGTTGGTGTGTTGGTGATTTACCACTTGGCGTGTGGTTATTATCGTAAAAAGTTGATTGGCAATGCACACTATAAGTCACACAAGTTTTGGCGTTATTTTAATGAAATGCCAACCTTAATTTTATTTGCCGTGGTGATATTGGTCGTGGTAAAGCCTCAGTTCTAGCTGGGGTTTTTTATTGCTTGGCTTTAGCGTTAAAATCAAATTTCACCGTCCATTTTGACCTTTGTAGATGCTCACCCATGTTGCAATTTGTTCAGCTACTGCTCCGCAGAATACACGCTCGAATACTGTCTAGTTTGATTCGGCTGCTCAACATGGCAGAGTTCAAATATCGCACGCTAACGCCGACTGAAATTGCACTGGCACAGCGGGTTTTTGGTGATTTAATTCATTACAATGAAGTAAAAATCTTTAATATCCCTTACCTGCCTTGGCAGCCGCCAAATGTGTTTATGGCACCCAATGGCAACGTATTTGTGCATCAAAAATATTTTAGCCCCGACTATACGCTGTGTTCTATCAGCTTGCAGGGGGTGTTTATCCATGAAATGACCCATGTGTTGCAGTATCAACAACAACGCAATGTTCTATTTAAAGGTGCAGTTTTACAATTGGCTTATTATTTAAGCCTAAAACGCTACAATCCTTATCATTACCAATACATCGAAGGCAAAGCTTTTAAGACTTACAATATTGAACAACAGGGCGATATTGCGCGGGATATTTTCTTTAACAAAATTCCGAATATTATTCTAAGAAAATAAAAGCGCTGTGATTTGCATCAACAGCGCTTTTATCTATAACAGATATGATTGGTATTACACAACCAGATCATCACCTTGAGTGTAACTTGCATGACCAATATCCTTTTTAGTCAAATGTGAATCTTTACGCATATCATCCTTAATGATTGTACCTATACGCCCGACTGCAACTGCCAAAACAAATGCAATCACCGGCAACAACATGGTTGACATCACCATAGTTATACCTCTTTATTTCTATTCAAAAATAATTTTTAAGCGGCTAGCTTATTCAGCGTCTTGTTCTGTTCCACGAAACATAACAGTACCAATACGACCCACCACAACAGCCAAAGTAAAAGCAACCACTGGAAATAATACAACTGACATATTCTTTACCCCTAAACTTGCATAACATCGTATGCTTTAGCTACAAAACAGTGTACACATGTACACCTTAATGAGGATATTAGCACAAAGTTCTGTTTGCTCAAGCCCACAGCCCAATTTACCGACGAACGGTAAAAAATAGTGCAATGCCAGATTGATGTAATTTATAATTATTATTTATAAACAAATATTTAAATAAAAAACACGACTTAAAATGCTGGATATTTACTCAATACTTTTACCGCCTATACACGCTTTCGTTACACTAATACTTCGCTAAATTGGCAAATGCCGTCAGT
>SSHD01000150.1 GCA_008017255.1 Acinetobacter sp. | reverse complement strand
GTATTGGATTTTCCATTTCCGTTAAAAGATCGTGATGTGATTATAAGGGGCAAAATGATTAAAAATGCCGATGGCAGTATTAGCATTAAAAACCATGCCATCCAACATAACTACCCGAAGCAAGCCGATACCATTCGTTTAGCGCATTATGAAGGTGACTGGACCTTCCAAAAATTAGCGAACAACAAAGTGAAAGTATCGACCAGTGGTTATGCCGACCCAGCAGGTTCAATTCCGCTTAGTTTTGTGAATATGTTTGTACAACAACAGCCCTATCAAATGCTCATGAAAATGAAAAAAGAACTCAACAATCCGCTGTATGCGCAGCCTAAATTGCCTGAAATATTGAAATAAAAGAAAGCCTGATGTTACATCAGGCTTTTTTATCTGCATCAGTTTTTACGACATCGTTGTGCGCTTAGGTCAGTCACACAACCGTTGTTTGGGCTTAATCAAAATCAGCCTTTAGCACAATACGATAGCGAG
Organism: Acinetobacter sp.; assembly: GCA_008017255.1. Taxonomy (GTDB): domain Bacteria; phylum Pseudomonadota; class Gammaproteobacteria; order Pseudomonadales; family Moraxellaceae; genus Acinetobacter. Next base: position 9,217 of record SSHD01000150.1, on the reverse strand, counting down.
CTTGCCCTGAATGTAGTCGTTCAATGGCGCTATTGAGCTGCGACATTGGAAATACCTCTACTTGTGGCGCAATGTTTTTGCGTGCGGCAAATTGCAATAATTGGCGTAAGGCTAAAGGCGAGCCAGTTGGCGAACCAGTTACCGATTTGGCACCATCTATCAATGCGCCTGCTGCCAGTGAAATTGGTTCTAAGGGCAGACCTAAAAAATGCAGTGCGCCATTGGGTGCGAGGGTGTTTAAGTAGGCTTGCCAATTTAATGTGACGTTGACTGTGCTGAGCAATAAATCAAATTTTCCACGCTGTGCTTTAATGGCTTGCAGGTCACGACTATTCACCACATGGTCTGCACCCATCGCAATGAGTTCATCGGTTTTGTCTGGGTTGGAACTAAAGGCAGTAATTTCACAGCCCCATGCTTTGAGTAATTTAATTGCGATATGACCTAATCCACCTATACCGATGACAGCCACATGATGGGTCGCTTGAATCTTATGCTTTAACAAGGGGTCGAACACGGTAATGCCGCCACACAGCAATGGACCAGCAGTTTCAGCTGCCAAATCATCTGGTAGCGGGATTACCCATTGCCATGCGGCGCGGACTTTATCGGCAAAACCGCCGGCATGACCGACAATGGTAGCAACTCGCTCGCCAGTGCATAAAACTTGTTGCCCGCCTATACAGGCATCACAGGCTTGGCAAGTTTCTGCAGTCCAACCTATGCCGACCCGCTGCCCCAGATGCAGCCCTTTGGCTTCTGCACCTAAGCCAATAATGGTGCCAATAATTTCATGCCCTGCCACTAAGGGATAGCTTGATGAACGCCAGTCGTTATTGAGCATGGCAAGGTCAGAATGACATAAGCCGCAATAATCTACTTTGACCTCAACTTGATGGGCTTGTAATGCGCCTGCATCAAATTGGTACGGTTGCAGTAGTTCAGCTGCTTGCATGGCTGCATAAGCGCGAATGATATTTTGCTGCATCGCAAACTCCTTATTATGGAAAAAGTGCCGAAACTTTATTTAAATGCACAATGATTTTCGTGATCGTTGACCATGCCTACCGCTTGCATAAAGGCATAGCAGGTGGTGGGGCCGACAAATTTAAAGCCATGTTGTTTGAGTGCCTTGGACAGTTTGGTGCTGATTTCGGTTTGCACGGGTGCTGAGCGATAATTCACCACATCATTATGGCAGGGGTGTTGATCTACAAAACGCCATAACCATGCGGGAACATCATCAACTTTCTCTTTTAGATTTTGCCATGCGATGGCATTGTCACGAATGGCTTTGAGTTTGCCGATATGGCGGATTAAACCTGCATCGGTGAGTTTATCTGCCAGCTCAGCATCAGTTAAATTTGCAATCTGTGCGATGGGATATTGAAAAAAATGTGTCCGATAATGTTCGCGTTTTTTTAACACGGTAATCCAAGCCAAGCCAGCTTGTTGACCTTCTAGGCACAACATTTCAAACAGTTGTGCTTCATCATGTTCGGGCTTGCCCCATTCATGGTCGTGATAGGCGATATACAGTGGGTCGTTGCTACACCAGCTACAGCGTTGAAGGGTCATGTTTTTGCTTCTATCCAATAGGAATGATATTCCATCTTTCATAAAGAGGGGTTAAGGGGAGATGTTAAACAGCACCCACTCATCGACATGATTGTCCCAATAATAGAGTTGTGCGGCCGCCAAGTCGGTAAATTTCAACCAAAAGTCTTTGCCCGATTTATCGGCAAAACCAGTACTGATTAACAACGCATCTTCAGTAATTTCCATAATCCAGCCTTGATAGCGAGTGTTTTTGATGATGATTTTTTGTTGATTGCCAGATTCGGCAAACTCAACCAGTCGTTCTATCAGTGCTGCTGACATGCGCTGTTCCTAACGTAAATATGGGTAGGGGTTGACTGCGCCACGCCCTTTGCCAGTTAAATAAATACCATAGTGTAAATGCGGTGCGGAGCGTGGCGCATTGCCAGTGTTGCCGACATAGCCAATCAGGTCGCCTTTGTGCACATAGTCGCCAACTTTTAGCCCGCGTTTATGATCGTCCAAATGCGCATAATAATGCCAAGAACCTGCCGGCCCCAATATCCAAATCACCTTGCCGCCTAAGGTGTTATTGCGTAAATCGGCAATTAAGCCCTCGGTGGTACTATACACTTTCGTACCCCGTGCCGCCATGATGTCAATGCCTTCGTGACGGCGACCTGAACTGCGAGATGCGCCCCAAGTGTCGCGTAATTCATTGCGGCTGATGCCTTTGACTGGAATGGTTAAGCGCTGTGCTAAACGCATTTGTTTGAGTTTGTTGACTTGTGCATTGGGCAGGGCGGCTGATTTTTTTGGTGTTGTGCTACAGGCGGCACACAGGCTAATGAACAACGTCAGCAAGAGATAGCGAATTGAATGGCGCACATAGGCTCCTGTTATTGATTTAAAGCGCTTCAGTTTTTTGTTTTGCTATAATCATTTTTTTCATGGCGGTGGGAACACCTTTGGCAATGGCAGCCTCTGGGCTTAACCAGATACCGTTTAGCTCAATTTCGAGCTGTTGTTTTTGTTCATGTTCCACGTGGAACAATTTTTCCTGTAGCAGCCAAGTAAAATGAGTAAAACTATGGCTAATTTGCAATGATGATACTTGAGCTCGCAGGGTGTTGTGTTGCTCAATCTGTTGTAATTCGGTTGCCTGTTCAATCACCGGTAGACAATACAAACCGCCCCATAAACCATGAGCTGCACGTTGTTGCCACAACCACTCATCACCTGACTGAATAATCAGCACGTGCGCAGTTTTGACTGGGACTGTTTTTTTGGCTTTTTTAAATGGTAGTTGCTGTTCCAAACCTTGTTGATAGGCTTGGCAATGGTGTTGCATTGGGCAATCGCTACACAATGGTTTTTTCGGCGTACACAGTGTTGCACCAAAGTCCATAATGGCTTGAGTATAGTCATGGTTACGTGGTTTGGGGCAGAGCGATTCTGCAATTTGCCATAAAGCACGCTCATGTTGCGGTTTAGACAAGTCATCTTCTATCGCTAAGAAACGTGCTAATACGCGTTTCACATTACCATCTAAAATCACCCCGTATTGACGCAAACCGAGCGACATCATCGCTCCTGCGGTTGAACGTCCTATACCTGGCAGCGCAATCCATTGTTCCAGTGTTTGTGGCAATGCGCCGTGTTGATGCACGAGCGTGGCGGCTTTGTGTAGGTTGCGCGCGCGGGCGTAGTAGCCAAGTCCTGCCCAGTAAGGTGCGACATCGTCCCAACTGGCTTGAGCCAGTGCCTGTACGGTGGGGAAACGGGTAATAAAACGCTCGAAATATTGCAACACGGTTTTGACTTGAGTCTGCTGCAACATGATTTCTGACACCCAAACTTTATATGGGTCGTCTGCAACTTGCCAAGGTAAGTCGTGGCGACCGTGCTGGTCGTACCATGTAAGCAGCGCATCAGAAAATGAAAAATCGGACATGAGTGAGAACGGTAAAAAGCAGAAATCTAGTATAGCGGAAATAGGGGGTGAGCTAACAATACCCTGGTAAATATTGAATTAAACAAACATGACCTCAGGTTTGACAAAACGTATAATTTTAGCTTTAGATAATTTGTTACTTTTGATGGGGCAAAAGTAACAAAGCCTTGCGCAGCTTTAGTCGCTGCTCATGGACTGACGGCACATCCTTGATGCCGCCTTTGCTCAAGTGGCGGTTTGCTAGGAGCTAAAAAAAGCTAGGGCAAGGTTAAAAATCATTTCAAATGTTTATCCAGTAGTTCATACATGACTTCCAAACCTTGACGTTCTGCTTCAGGGTTATAAGCTAAATCTACGCCATTGGCTTTGGCACGTTCATCGGCCTGTGGGTTACTAAAACCGTGTTTGGCATCTGCAAAAACAATCACCTCATGCTCAACTTCGGCGGCATACATTTCCTGACGGAAGCTCGCGACATCATCCAATGACACCATACTGTCGAGTTCGCCGTGTAGCACTAAAATCTCAGCTTTCACTGTGCCTTTTTTAGCCGCTGCTTTGGGACTTAAGTTGGCATGAAAAGTTACCACCGCATTCAGGTCTGCACCGGCGCGGGCTAAGTCCAACACCACCTTGCCGCCGTAGCAAAAACCAATCGCAGCTAATTTAGTGGCATTGACTTCGGGTTGTGCCGCTAAAATGGCTAAACCTGCTTGCGCGCGCTGCACAATGGTATCGGCATGCTCAAAGGTTTGCATCATCCATTCCGAAGCTTGCGCAGCAGCGGTGGTGACTTTTTTGTCGCCATACATGTCTATGGCAAGTGCGGCAAAACCATGCGCTGCTAGTTCGCGTGCACGCTGTTCGGTATAGTCATTGCGGCCCCACCATTCTGGGGCAACAATCACCCCAGCAATCGGTTGATTGGTTTCGGGTGCGGCAAAATAAGCAATCAAACGCTGACCATCTGCTGCTGTATATTCAATTTCACGGGTCTGGATAGGCAAGCTCATGTGTCGTCCTAATTTATTATTTAGAATGTTTCTATTTAACGGCTATTAAGTGCGCAGCAATCATAGCACTAAACCTTCAAGCAATTTGTGTTGCAAATGCACAAAAAAAGAAGCAACGAATGCTTCTTCTTGTGTGGTGGTTGCCGTACAAGCACTAGGCTTTGGTTTTAAATAAGAAACCAATAATGGCTAAAATGGCGGCAATAACCAGTAAAATCACTGCAAATTCTTTGGATAATCCTGCCACACCACCAAAGCCGAGCAAGCTGGCAATTAACGCAATCACTGCAAAAATAATGGCCCAACGGAACATGCGCTACCCTCTTCATATTGGCTGATATATTCACTATAACCTGTGGTTTTTGTAACAATTGTGGTGATTATGTGATCGAAATGTTTAGCTCCGCAAAAACGATGGTCGATTTGGAGCGGTGTGTTGTGCTTGTTGTGGCTTTTCTGTTCGCGCTAAAATATGAAACTCATTGCTGAAAATGCTTTTACTATGTCGCAGCCATTACGGCCAAACTTTTGGCAACATTACCCACTCGAGCAGTTGAATATCGCGGAATGGGAAGCCCTGTGCGATGGTTGTGGGCTCTGCTGTCTGGTCAAATTGGAAGATGATGAAAGCGGCGAAATTGCCTATACCAAAGTGGCGTGTAAGTTATTGGACTGTAGCACCGCACAATGTCAGGATTATCCCAATCGGCAACAACAGGTACCAGACTGCATTCAGCTAAGCCCTGCAACATTAAAGCAAATTAAATGGCTGCCACCGAGCTGTGCCTATCGCCGCATCCAAGAGGGCAAGACCTTACCCAACTGGCATTATTTAATTTCTGGCGACCGCACTAGTGTTGTTAAGGCAAGAAAATCAGCCGCCACGCGCTGTATTTCTGAAACCGAAGTGCATGAAGATGAGCTTGAAGACTATGTGGTGCGTTGGGTACGCTAAGCCTTTAATTCAAATCACGCCATTGTTTGGCTGTGGCTTAAAAACCATCTACAAAAATCGGCTAGTTTTTTGCTGCCATAGCCCACTAAGCTAGAGGAAAAACGCACCAGCTAGGGCTGAAGTATGCATCGTTCAATCTATTTATGTGTCGTCATGGTCGCATCAGTGCTGAGTTTTTCGGGCTGCACGCCTGCGCAGGCACCGTATTCATCTACAAATTCGGCGCAGCAACATATCAATTTTCAAGTCAGTAGCGTCGCGACTTTCAATGAACCGTGGGCGATGACCCAACTCGCCGATGGGCGCTTATTGGTAACAGAAAAAGCCGGCACATTAACATTGTTTGACCCCAAAACACAGCACAGTGTGGCGGTACTTGGTGTACCCAAAGTCGCCTATGGTGGGCAAGGTGGTTTGGGCGATGTGGCATTGCATCCGAATTTTAAAAATAATCACTGGATTTACCTTAGTTATGCGCAGCAAGGGCAAGGTGGCTATGGTGCAGAAATCATCCGCGCCAAGTTAGAGCTCTCCAACGCGCAAGCACCACAACTGCATGAGGTCAAACTGATTTGGCAGCAAGTGCCTAAACTATCAGGTCAAGGGCATTATGGGCATCGTCTGTTATTTGATGCAGCGGGGAAATTGTGGGTTAGTTCGGGTGAACGGCAGCACTTTGATCCAGCACAAAATCTGCAATCCAATTTAGGCAAAATCTTGCGTTTAAATGATGATGGCACAGCCGCAAAAGGTAATCCATTTGCAAATCAAGGTGCTGTGGCAGCGCAAGTTTGGTCATTGGGACATCGCAACCCACTCGGTATGGCCTTTGCTCCCGATGGTCAGCTTTGGGTGGCGGAAATGGGCCCTAGAGGCGGCGATGAATTGAATAAAATTATTCGTGGCAAAAATTACGGCTATCCAATTGTTTCCAATGGCGATCATTATAGTGGTTTGCCTATACCAGACCATGCCACGCGACCTGAATTTGCCGCACCTGAACTCAGTTGGACCCCCGTGATTTCGCCGTCTAGTCTGTTAATTTATTCAGGGCAACAATTTCCACACTGGCAGCAGCACGCTATCATGAGTGGATTATCTTCCAAAGCAATCATTATTGTGGATATTCGGCAGCAGCCAGTGCGTGAGGTGCAACGCATAGAGATGGGCGAGCGGATGCGTGGCGTGTTGCAAGCCACCGATGGGGCAATTTGGCTGCTTGAAGATGGTAAAAACGCCAAACTACTCAAACTTAGCCGCGCAGAATGATCGCAGCAGCAGACTTTTGTTGTGGCGCACTGCACGGTAGAATGGTCGGCATATCTGCATTGAATTTTGACTATGGCTGACACCACCACTCCATTACCTGAACGTATCCGCCCGCGTGATTTATCGGAAATTATCGGGCAGGACCATTTGCTTGCGGAACATGCGCCGTTTCGGCAAATGATCGATCAGGGGCATTTACCTTCGATTATTTTTTGGGGGCCGCCAGGGGTGGGTAAAACCACTATTGCCTTGTTGTTGGCGCAAGCGGTAGACCGACCTTTTATTAGTCTTTCAGCCTTAAATACTGGCGTGAAAGAACTACGTGAGTTGATTGCCGATAGTGGTGATTTGCAGCCGCCAGTGGTTTTTATTGATGAAATTCATCGTTTTAATAAATCACAGCAAGATGCGCTGCTGCATGCGGTGGAAAAAGGCAAAATTACCTTAATTGGTGCAACCACCGAAAATCCATCCTTTGAAGTCAATAGTGCCTTGCTGTCACGCTGTCAGGTCTATAGCCTCAATAGTTTGGATACCGATGCAATTAAAACCTTATTGCACAATGCCTTACAGCAAGATCAATTTTTAAAACAATGTCATATCCACATAGAAGAATATGAAGCACTGTTGCAGTTTGCTGCAGGGGATGCACGCAAAGCACTGAACCTACTAGATTTAATTGCCAGTACTTTTGATGCAGACAGTGAAAATAGGATTAGCAATGCGCTAGTGGTGAAAGTCGCACAGCAAAATATCGCCCGCTATGACAAATCTGGCGAGCAGCATTACGACTTAGTGTCGGCATTTATTAAGTCGATACGGGGCAGTGATGCCGATGCCACGTTGTACTGGATGGCGCGCATGCTCAAAGGTGGTGAAGACCCTGTATTTATTGCCCGCCGTATGCTGATTGCGGCATCGGAAGACATTGGCAATTCCAACCCCAATGCGCTGCTGTTAGCAGGTGAATGCTTTCGTTCGGTACAAGCGGTGGGCATGCCCGAAGCACGGATTATTTTGGGACAATGTGCGGTGTATTTGGCGACCAGTCCGAAAAGTAATAGTACTTATTTAGCGATAAATCAGGCGCTACAACTGGCGGAGCAAACCGCACACCTCGCTGTACCTTTACACCTACGCAATGCACCAACCAAGTTAATGAAACAACAAGGTTATGGGGTGGATTATTTGTATCCACATGATTTTCCTGAACACTTTGTGACGCAAGACTATTTGCCGCCAGAGCTAAAAGGGACCAAACTGTACCAACGTGCGCTGAATAAACGTGAAGTCGAAGCTGAACGCCTGCAGCAAAGACGCTGGCAGCAAGATCAACAGCAGCAGTAATGCTACATAAGCATCGGCTAAGCAGGTCAAATACGCTGCTGCCCAGTGTCAGGCTTTGTCCGAACAGGCAGGAAAGATTTAGCCTGTTTGACTAAAGCATATTGTTCTTATGCTGCCGATCAGTCATAATTTGCATAATTGTCATTCAACATCACAGATGTTGTAAGGACCAATCAAAATACTGCAACCATCCCATATTTGTTTTAATCTCTTCACTTGCGGATGGGAAAATAGGATATTTTTTTAAAATGACTCAGCTAGCACAGAATATTCAAGGCTCAATTGTCGCAATCGTTACCCCAATGTTTGAAAATGGCGGCGTAGATTGGAAGAGTCTTGAGCAGCTCGTTGAGTGGCATATCCAACAAGGTACGCACGGTATTGTTGCGGTGGGGACAACAGGCGAAGCCTCGACCTTGAGCACCGAAGAACACATTCATGTGATTAAAGAAGTGATTCGTGTTGCTAACAAACGCATTCCAATTATTGCGGGTACGGGTGCCAACGCAACCAATGAAGCGATTGAGTTGACTCAAGCAGCAAAAGACTTGGGTGCAGACGCTGCGCTGTTGGTGACGCCATATTATAATAAACCGACCCAAGAAGGTCTGTATCAACACTATAAAGCTATTGCTGAAGCGGTTGATATTCCACAAATTTTATATAACGTCCCAGGTCGTACTGGGGTAGACATGCACAATGACACCGTGCTTCGTTTAGCTGATATTGCCAATATTATTGGCATTAAAGATGCCACTGGTGATATTCCGCGCGGTACAGCGTTAATTGCAGCGTTAAATGGTCAAATGGCAGTGTATTCAGGCGATGATGCTACGGCTTGGGAACTGATGTTACTGGGCGCGAAAGGCAATATTTCCGTGACTGCCAATATTGCACCAAAACAAATGAGCGATATTTGTGAAGCGGCACAAGCAGGTGATCGGGAAACGGCACAACGTTTGAACCAACAAATTGCAAATTTACACAATATTTTGTTTTGCGAATCAAACCCAATTCCTGTGAAATGGGCCTTGCATGAGATGGGGTATATTGGCACGGGTGTGCGTTTGCCGTTAACCGTTCTTGCAGCACAATTTCGTGAACCGCTCCGCACCGACTTAAAAGCTGCGGGCATTATTT
>SSHD01000100.1 GCA_008017255.1 Acinetobacter sp. | reverse complement strand
CAGCAATACTGGTCATCATGTCATAACCTGTCACGGCTTTGCTATTTGGCAGTGCCAAGAAAAACGCCAAACCTTGCACTTTTTCGGTGGCTAAAGTTTCCAAGTCAAACCCCGCGGGTCCATTGTCGGTAATGCGTAACACAGAAAACATCAGCGCACTCGGTTCTTCGGTATTTTCATAACGATGAAAACACGACATTTCGCCAAAACGCAAACCATATTTCAGTAAAACTTTTAAAGCTTTATCCCCTGAAAGGGCACGGCGAGGATTCGGATAAACATTTAAGGCAATAATTTGTTCTGCCGTGGCTAAAACACTTTCATCGTCATGGCGTTGCTGTTCATGCAAATGCACATCCAAAATATTACTTTCACCTTCAAATTCGGCAATGGCAACAGTTTCGATATTCGGGTTTAAGCTCAGTTCGGCTTCGGCTTTCGCTGCGTCAAGCTGCACAGGCGCATCTACAATAAGCTCTAATTCAGCTTGCTGTCCCATTGCTGTAGCCGCTTCTTGCGCTGTTTCTGCTTCTGCAACGTCTTTACGTTCAAACTCAGCGGTAGTAGCAAGCACTGGTGGCTCGACAACAATTGCTTCAGCCTTAAAACTTGGTTCGACACGTTCTGGCGCAATCAGCTTGCCATCGGTTACCAATGCGGTAGGCACAGGGCGCGGTGTTTCATCTTGCTGACGCAATGCTTCGAGCTGGCGTTCAGTTGCATCCATCGTATCTGCTTTGGGTTTTCTTAAGATCATGCTTAAGCCCACCAGCATAATCACTACCGCAATCACAATGCCTATTATTGTATTCATTTCCATATTAGGACTCCGCAACTAAACCATATTCTTTTGCCTGTTCTAGATCAACAGTCACTAATTTTGATGTGCCCGGCTCTGGCATAGTCACGCCCAGTAAATCGGTTGCCATCGTCATTGCCAATTTATTATGTGTAATGTAAATGAATTGTACCTGTTCAGAAAGCTCTTTTACCAAATTACAATACCGTTGTACGTTGGCATCATCAAGTGGCGCATCTACTTCATCTAAAACGCAAAACGGCGCAGGGTTCAATCTAAAAATTGCAAACACTAAAGCCAATGCAGTGAGGGCTTTTTCACCTCCCGAAAGCAGTGCCAATGAGCTGTTGCGCTTACCCGGTGGTCGTGCCATCAACTTCACACCAGACTGCCAGTCATCTTCTAGGCTCAGTGTGGCTTCGCCACCATTAAACACTTTTGGAAACAGCAATTGCAATTGTTGATTGACCTGATCGAAGGTTGCCATAAACAACTTGCGCGTTTCCAAGTCAATGCTTTTCATGGCATCTTTGAGCTGATCTACGGTATTTTGTAGGTCGTGCATTTGATGATTCAATTCATCAAACCGCTGTGACACTTCGTCATGTTCTTGCGATGCCGCTAAATTTACTGCGCCAATTTTTTCAAATTGTTGTTGTGCTTTTTCTAACTGTCGTTGATGTGCTGTAACGTCAATGGTCACATCAGACAACAACTCGGCATGTAGTTCGGCTAACTGTTGTAAATAATGCTCACGGTCAGACTTTGCCGCCTGCCACGCCAAGCGCTTCTGCTCGAGTTGTTCGCGCAACTGCTCATCTTGTTGTTGGGTTTGATGGCGTTGTTCGGTCAATTGCTGCTGCTTGGCTTGCACTTGATTGAGTTCAAGTTGCCATGCTTGCCACGTGCTTTGCAACTGTTCGGTTTGTTCACGCTGCGCTTGAAACTGCGCCTCTAACTGAGGCAGCTGTAACTGAATCGGGTCGACCCATTGCTGTGCTTCTTGTATTTGCGCAATGACCTGTTGGTATTGGCTGTGCAAAAACGAAATGTCTTTTTCTAATAATTCAATTTGCTGCTTGGCATGTGCGGTTTGGCGGCGCAAATCTTCACGTTGCTGTTGCTGTTGGCTGAGTTGCTGCTGTTGCTCATCGAGCTGTTCATTCAGTTGCTCAAGCTGAAATTGCACCGTCTTATAATTCGGCAATACGCTGTCTAACTTCATTGCCAAGGCATGTAAATCTATTTCCAGATCATCACGCTGCATGGCATCTTCTTCGAGCTGCACATCAAGCTGTTTCAGCTGATCTGCCAGTTGTTGTTGCTGCAAAATAAATGCTTGAGCGGTGCTTTGCTGTTTGGCAATTTGCACGTCTAACTGTTGCAGCTGTTTTTGTTGCTGCTGCGCCTGCTGTTGTCGTTGTTGCAACTGTTGTTGCTGTTGTTGCAAAAGCTGCTGTTGCTGTGAATATTGCTGTTCTAGTTCAAGCAATTGCGGTTGCTTGGTCGCAAGCTGCTGTTCAATTTCTTCTAAACGCACTTGATGACTCAGCGCACCTTGCGCAGTTTGGCTGTCTTGGTCATATAGTAAACCAATCACCCAATCCGCCCCGACATGATAACCGTCCAGCGTTAAAATCGACTGCGCTGAGTTCAAATCTGCTTGATGCGTCAGCGCTGTGGCTAGGTCATCCACAATCGCAACATTCGACCATAGCGTAGACTGTGGATATTCGATCCAGTCTGAAATCCCCCTCAATCCCCCTTTAAAAAGAGGAGAACTCCTCCCTTTATCAAAGGGAGGTTGGGAGGGATTTTCTAAGGGCTGGGGAGGATTTCTTAACTGCCTTGCCACGCCCTCTTGAAAGGACTGTTCAGCATCAACTAAGTTCGCCGGTAACCATTTGGCTAGGAACTTCTCTACAATCGCAGCATGCGCTTTACCTTGCGTAGTTAAGCGCAACTGTTGTATGAGCTGCACAGCCGTTTGCGACGGCTTAGGGCTTTGCTTAATGAGCAACTGGGTTAGATTTTTTTGCTCTGCCAATAGCACATGCAGATCAGTTTTTACAGTTTGAATATCGGTCTTAGCCTGATGTTGTTGTTCTTGTTGCTGCTGTACCTTGCACTGTAACTGCGAAATTTCTGTTTCTAAATCGGCAATTTGTTGTTGTAGCTGTTGTTGCGCATCTACCAACTGTGCCTGATCTTCGCCCTGCACTTGCGCATGAATTTGATTACTTTGGGTCTGCAACGTTTGCTTATGCTGTTCTATGCGCAATACATTTTTGCCCAGTTGTTCTAGCTGTGCGCTCATTTGCAACTGTTGTTGCTGTTGCCGATCGACTTGGCTTTTCAATTGTTCATAATGTTGCTGCGTTTGTTTATGCTGCGCTTGCACATCGCTAAAGTTTTGTGCCGAATTTTGGGTGTGTTGTTCTAACTCAAATAACGTTTCATTTTGTTCATCGAACTGACTGCTCAGAGTTTCCAGTTGTAATTCGTCTAGCTGTAAGCGTTGTTTCAGCTCTGCCTTTTGCTGTTCCAGTTGTAGCAGACTATTGCTGTTTTGCTGAAACACACTTTGCTTTTGCTCCAGCGTCATTTTCAGTTCCGCCAGTTTTTTCTCGGCTTGTTGCCACTCCAGCTGCAAAGGTGAAGACTGCTGAATGAGGCGCTGAAATAAGTCACCAGTCGCTGCTAGGTCATGTTCAATGCTGTGTGATTCTGAACGCACCAACTTAAAACGTTCACCCAGCTCATTCATTTGCAGGGTGTATTCTTGCTGTATGCGCTGACTTTGATTGGCTTGAAAGGACAGTATTTCTATTTTTAAGATTCGAATTTCAGTTTCTAGAGTTTTGTATTGAATCGCCGCTTCAGACTGACGTTTTAAGCTGCGTAACTGCGATTTCAGTTCAGCTGCAATATCATCTAAACGCGCAAGATTTTGCTCGGTATGTTCTAAATGCTGCAAGGTTTCACGCCGCCGTGCCTGATAACGCGACACCCCTGCCGCTTCTTCAATAAACACCCGCATTTCTTCGGGCTTGGCATCGACCAAGCGGTTAATCATGCCCTGCTCAATCACCGCATAAGAGCGTGGACCTAAACCTGTACCCAAGAAAATATCGGTAATGTCACGTCGCCGACAGCGAGTACCATTTAAGAAATATTCAGATTTGCCATCTCGTGTGACTTGGCGGCGTACTGCTAGTTCATTATAGGCGTTATAGGCACCACCCAATTTGCCGTAAGTGTTGTCAAAACGCAGTTCGACACTCGCCACCCCAACTGGTTTGCGTTTAGATGTGCCAGTAAAAATCACGTCCTGCATGCTGCCGCCACGTAATTGACGTGCGCTGGACTCACCCATCACCCAGCGTATGGCATCAATCACATTGGATTTTCCACAGCCGTTTGGGCCAACCACAGCAGTGCGGTTCGCCCTAAAATGCAAAGTCGTACTGTCGGCAAAAGATTTAAAGCCGGAAAGTTTTAAGCTGCTTAAACGCATAGTGCCCTAGTTAACGACGTGAGCGGCGTGCCCAAGCCAATTCAATCTGTTTCATCCGTGTCAAAGATTCCAACACAAGGTTACGTAAGTGTCGACAAAAATCTTCCATAAATAATGCCGACTGTTGTGACTTCCGAATCAACACCGCATCTATCACCATTTTAAACAAGGTATAAGACTCTTGTAACTCACGGCGCGAGGTATTTAAAGTGAGGAAATAACTACGGCGTAAAGATGGCAGCAATTCTTTATAAAACTGCATTAAATACGGATTGCCGACCATGTCATGCTGTTCGGCTAAATATTGAAAAATTGCATCGTAAAACTTTTCTATATCGCCCGTGCGTACAAACTCTTGTAGTTGATCTTGCAGCGCTTGCAATTGTTCGGCTTCATTTGCACGCCATGTTTCACTCATACGTTGCACAATATGCCCCAGCACCATGGCATTGGTGTCAAACAAAGCCTTGACTTGCTGCGCCGACATTTCCGACACAATTGCGCCACGACGTGGGAAAATCTCAATTAAATAGGTGCGTTCCAGTAGCAATAAGGCTTCACGCACCGAACCACGACTGACATCTAATTCTTTGGCAATGCGTAATTCTTGAATGCGTTCGCCTTCGACCAACTCACCACTAATGATTTGCTCGCTAATATATTTTGCAATCTGTTCAGAAAGACTCTCCGCCTCTGTAAGATTCATGTGTTCCTCACTGTCTTTGTTTTATCCATCAATCGCTGCATTTTTGTTTTAACTGATCTGTGCGGCTAAATTCTACATCATTGTCGGACAATTTTAATGTTTTTTTTAAACAGTTCATCGAAAAAATTAACTCAAACCTTTATAAACAAAATAACAGCCCACCAACAGCAACAAGCCGGCAAAGCATTTTTTTAACATAGCAGGCGATAAACGATGTGCAACTTTGGCACCAAACTTGGCTGTAATAAAACTCATTACGCTAATGCCTAAAAAGGCATAAATATGCACATAGCCAATGCTGTTCGGTACATT